>JANYIK010000123.1 GCA_025362115.1 Methylophilaceae bacterium | reverse complement strand
CTGATTGATGGCGCAAGCAATACCTTTCGTATCCGAGCCGAGATTCCCAACGATGACCTTTCGCTGCCATCTGGCGTGCGATGCAAGGCCGAATTGCCCGATCCTCCCAAATCAACGGTGGCTAAACCTACCGATCCGTTTGAGCCGCCACCCGCAGGCGCGCTCAAGCTAACTCCACCGTCAGCGCCTGTTAAACCTGCGGCAAACAAACCCAAAGTGCCAGCAGCATCAACATCCGCAGTTAGCCCGCAACAATCGGTGTTGAATGCTATCGAAGGTTGGACAAGGGCTTGGGCGGCACGGAACGTGCCAGCTTACTTGGCTTATTATGCGGAAGACTTCAAGACTCCCAATGGTGAATCGCGCGCTGAATGGGCGCAAGGACGCAAAGAGCGCATAAGCCGCCGATCCTCTATCGAAATCAAAATAGTAGATCCTGAAGTGAGTGTACAAGGCAATCGCGCCAACGTAACTTTTGAGCTTGACTACCGCGCGGGGCAATTTGCAGAACGTAGTCACAAAGTGTTATATCTGCGCCAGTCTGGGAACTCTTGGTTGATTGAGCGCGAAACAGCATAAAAATGAAACCAGAAGCAGCTGTGCTTAAGGCAAATCTATCTAAATAATAACCAGAATTTACAAGCAATCTGTCGCCATTTGGTGAAATATTTACTATCTATAGCAGGGTGTTCGTGATGAAATTACGCCCTGATTCACTGCGGTCCCGGTAGTTTGAAATTCCGGGCAAGTTGGAGCTGATAAATTGTCCCCACCCTATGCTTACAAAAGGATACGCCCGCAGCTCGAAGACATCGAGCCTAGAATCCTGTATTCCGCAGATGTGGCGGCCTTATTCAATCCACAGGTGGCGGCTCCCAGCGCTGAGGTTCGCATGCTGGATCTGTCGGTGCCAACCCCAGCCGCACCAGCACCCGTAGTAGTACAAACCACTAGCAATGAAATTGTCTTCGTCAACACGGACGTTCAGGACTACCAATCCCTAGTTGACAACATTACCCAGAACGCTGACAACACGCGCAACATCCAAGTTGTGCTGCTGGATAGCCATCAAAATGGCATAGACCAAATCAGTGCGGCGCTGCAAGGCCAGCATGATATTTCCGCCGTCCATATTATTGCTCACGGCAGTGACGGTGATGTGGAGCTGGGCAATACCCACCTTAACGCCCAAACACTGAATGCCAATAGTCAGGCTATTGCTGACTGGGGTAAGGCGTTCAATGACAACGGCGACATCCTTATCTATGGCTGTAATCTGGCAAAGACCGATACCGGCAAGAGTTTAGTTACTAAGCTGGGTAACCTTACCCTAACCGATGTAGCCGCTTCTGACGACCTTACTGGCAATGCGGCTATGGGTGGGAACTGGGACTTGGAGTATCGAACCGGAAGTATCGAAACCAATATTGTCATCAATCTGGCAGGGCAGAAGAACTGGCTGGATTTACTGGTTGCCAATACCGCCCCTACTCTTACGCTACCAGGCGGCGCGGCGAGCTATACCGAAGATGCAGCAGCAATCGTTCTGGATAGTGGGGCAACGGTCGTTGATGCCGAATTGTCACCCACTAATTTCTCTGGTGCCACGCTTACTCTGATACGAAACGGCGGCGCCAATGCACAGGATGTGTTCTCTGCCACCGGTACGCTGTCTGCTTTGACGCAAGGTGGCACTTTTGATGTGGGCGGTACTACCATAGGCACTGTCACCACTAACAGTGGCGGAACACTCTTGTTGACCTTTAATGCGAGTGCGACAAATGCTTTGGTCAATTCGGCCATGCAGCAAATTGCCTATGTTGATACTAGCCAAAACCCACCGGCTTCAGTGCAGATCAACTGGACGTTTAACGACGGTAATGCCGGTGCACAAGGTACTGGCGGATCATTGAGTGGTCTTGGCAGCGTTTTGGTCAATATTACTTCGGTGAATGATGCGCCGGTAAACACGGTGCCCGCCAGTTACACCACCAACGAAGACACCGCGTTCAAACTTAGCGGGCTATCAGTTGCTGATGTGGATGCGGCAGCAGGCACTATCACGGTCACACTCTCAGTCAGCAACGGCACTATTGCTGCCGCTGCTGCAGGTGGAGTAACAGTAACAGGTTCTACCACCAGTAGCATTGTACTGACTGGTACTTTAGCCAACATAAATACCTATCTTGCTACGGTAGCGAACCAGCCCGCCTATACGCCGACTTTGAACTATAACGGCACTGACACCTTAACTATGCTTACCGACGACGGCGGTAACACTGGCGGCGGCAACCTGACCGATAGCGATGCCGTGACCATCAATATTACCGCGGTGAATGATGCTCCTACTGCCACCAACTTAAGTGCGGCCCAAACTTACACTGAAGACACGGCGCTGCCTTTGACAGCCATCGTGGTTAGTGATGTGGACAGTGCCAATGTCACTGTTACCCTCACGCTATCTAATATCGCTGCGGGCATTATCAATATCGGTACATCAGGCGCGGTCACCTCTACATTTGCCGCGGGGGTATGGAGCGCCAGTGGCGCCATTGCAGATGTCAACACCTTGCTCGCTGGATTGACCTTCACCCCAACGCTGAATTTCAACAGCAACTTTAATATCACCACCTCGGTAGATGATGGCGTAGCTGCAGCGGTGACTGGTAGCAAGGCGATGACTGGAACAGCCGTCAATGATGCCCCGGTGAACACGGTACCTGGGGCACAGGCGACGAATGAAGATACTACGCTGGCGATTCCCGGGCTAAGTATCGTGGATGTGGATGCTGCTGGCAGCATGACCGTGACACTGGCTATTACCAACGGAACTCTCACCGTATCGGGGGGTACGGCCGGCATCGCCGGTAGCGGCACCAATTCTGTCACCCTCACTGGCACAGTGGCACAAATCAATGCCACTTTAGGGGCAACGGTTAATTATGTTCCCACTACCAACTACAATGGCAGCGCCACATTAACTATGACTACCAGTGATAACGGCAACACTGGTGCTGGCGGCACGCTTACTGACATGGATACGGTGAGCATCACTGTGAACCCGGTCAACGACGCGCCGACTATCACCAGTACGACGGTGAATTTGCCCGTCTCTCTTTCCACGACTCCTAGCAGTGGCACTACAGTAAGCTCGATCCTGGCCACAGGGGCGCTGACTTACGCTGATGTGGATGGGCCATTC
>JANYIK010000120.1 GCA_025362115.1 Methylophilaceae bacterium | reverse complement strand
GGCATTGGCACGTTTTCAGGCGGCGCATGTGTGCCTCATCGGTGTGGGTGGCGTGGGTTCCTGGGCGGCAGAAGCGTTGGCTCGTAGCGCCATCGGAAAAATCACGCTGATAGACCTAGATAACATTTCAGAATCCAATACCAACCGCCAGATACACGCCTTGGGTGATGAGTACGGCAAGGCCAAAGTTACCGCGATGCGCGAGCGTATTCTCGCCATCAATCCGGCGTGCGAAGTGATTTGCATAGAAGAGTTTGTGGATATGGAGAATCTACCGGACTTGCTGAATCGCGGCTATGATTACGTGCTGGATGCCATAGACCAGACTAGAGTGAAGGCGGCGTTGATTGCTTATTGTAAAGCGCAAAGCATTAAACTCGTCACCACCGGCAGCGCAGGCGGGCAGTTAGACCCGACGCGCATCAAAGTAACTGATTTGAGTAAGACCATACAAGATCCGCTGGCCGCCAGAGTGCGTAGCCTTTTACGCAAGGATTTTGGTTTCCCGCGTAACGCCAAATTTGGCGTGGAATGCGTGTTTTCCGAAGAGCCGTTGCAATATCCTGAACAAGCGTGTGAAACCGACGATGCTCTGCAAGGCTTAAGCTGCGTAGGGTTTGGTTCATCGGTGTGCGTCACGGCGGTGTTTGGCTTTGTGGCGGCATCTCGTGTGCTGGCGGGCTTGCTATCCTTGCCTGAATAAGGCTTTTGTTATACCCTTCCAGCTTTAGTCGTTCAACTACGGAGGATGATGTGAAAAACCCACTTGAATCTGTTTCAGGCACCATTATTTCAGGCCTCATCCTGACCTTGGTGTTAGTCATGTTCGTGAAAAACTTCTTATTGGCGGGGGTGTAATATGGAAATGATTTCTCCTATGGCAATTGCCCGTTGGGTACACTTTTTGGCAGGCATTACTTGGATTGGCCTGCTCTATTACTTTAACCTGGTGCAAATGGCTGCGCTTAAAGATGCTGCTGCGGATGGCACTGCGGCGGGGATTACCAAACACGTTGCGCCACGCGCTTTATTTTGGTTCCGCTGGGCGGCAGTGGTGACCTGGCTGGCGGGTGCTGCGTTGCTTGGGCCTAACTTGCAAGCGGCATTTACCTTGCAAGCCCCTTACTCCGCGATTGGCGTGGGCGCTTGGTTGGGTACCATTATGTTGTTTAACGTGTGGGCTCTTATCTGGCCGAATCAGCAAAAGATTCTGGGCATGAAACCGGCGACAGATGACGAAAAAGCCAAGGCGCGCCGTGTGGCGATGCTGGCATCACGAACCAATATGATGCTGTCCATCCCCATGTTGTTCTTTATGGCAAACGGCATGAGCCACAGCATTTTTTAAGTGGTTTTAGTTTTGTAAGCTACGGCGGCTTCAAGCCGCCGTTTCTTTTTTTACGGTTAGGAATTTTTGCTAATTCATGTCGCATTTGATGAATACTTATAATCGGCAACCGATCACCTTCACCAAGGGAGAAGGTGTATGGCTGTGGGATACGCAAGGTAAAAAATATCTGGATGCTTTGGCGGGCATCGCGGTGAATGGTTTAGGTCACGCGCATCCCAAGTTGTTGGCTGCTATCAACAAGCAAGCAGCGACCTTGATTCATGCTTCCAATGTGTATGGCATTGCCGAGCAAGCGCAATTGGCGGATAAGCTTGCCGAGTTGTCCGGCATGGATAAAGTCTTTTTCTGCAACTCCGGTTGCGAGGCCAACGAGGCCGCCATCAAGCTGGCGCGGCTTTACGGGCATCACAAAGACATCGAAAATCCTGCCATTGTGGTGATGGAACATGCTTTCCACGGGCGTACTTTGGCTACACTCTCAGCCACTGGCAACAGAAAAGTGCAGGCGGGTTTTGAACCTTTGGTGACGGGCTTTGTGCGTGTGCCGTTTGACGATTTGGATGCGGTGCATTTGGTGGCACGGAATAACCCCAATGTGGTGGCGGTTCTGGTGGAGCCGGTGCAGGGTGAGGGAGGCATCAACATCCCCGCAGATGGAGCGAATTACTTGCGCGGTTTGCGCGAGATTTGCGACAAAAATGGCTGGCTACTGATGTTGGACGAGGTGCAAAGTGGCATAGGTCGCACCGGTGCCTGGTTCGCATTTCAGCACACGGGCATCGTGCCGGACGTGATGACCTTGGCCAAAGGGCTGGGTTCTGGCGTGCCTATTGGTGCGTGTCTGGCGCATGGTCAGGCGGCCGAAGTATTCACCCCGGGCAAGCATGGCTCGACTTTTGGCGGCAATCCTCTGGCTTGTGCGGCGGCTTTGACGACGCTCCAAGCAATCGAACAAGAAAAATTGCGCGAGAATGCATTGAGTATCGGCAAGCTGATTTGCGATGGTTTGCGGCAGAAATTGAATGGTGTGGCAGGGCTTACCACCATACGCAATGCAGGGTTGATGATTGGTGTTGAGCTCGACAGACCGTGTGGCGACTTGGTGAAACAGGCTCTGGACTCGGGCTTGTTGATTAACGTCACTGCTGACAAAGTGATACGCTTATTGCCGCCACTGGTGATGAATCAGCAAGAAGCTGAGCAGTTGGTGGAGATTTTATCTGGCTTGATAAAGCAGTTTTTGGGCGGTTGATATGGTGGAAAACGAGCAAATCAAGCACTACTTACAGTTCAAGGACTTATCCCGCGACGAGTTGGTGTATCTGTTCGCGCGTGCTTCATGGATCAAGGCGCAATTCAAGGCCTACCATCAATACTGGCCGCTGACGGATCGTACTTTGGTGATGATCTTTGAAAAGGCCAGCACACGGACGCGGCTGTCATTCGAGGCTGGAATACAACAACTGGGCGGCTCGGCGATTTATTTGAATACCCGTGATTCGCAATTGGGCCGTGGTGAGCCAGTGGAAGACGCTGCACAAGTAATCTCGCGCATGAGCGACATAGTGATGATTCGTACCTTTGAGCAGGAGATTATTGAGCGTTTTGCCGCGCATTCCAGAGTACCGATAATCAATGGTTTAACCAATGAATACCACCCATGCCAGATTTTGGCCGATATTTTTACCTTCATTGAGCATAGAGGCCCGATACAGGGTAAGACCGTGGCCTGGATAGGCGACTCCAACAACGTCTGTAATACTTGGTTACAGGCGGCAGAAGTGCTGGATTTCAACGTGCACGTCTCAACACCGCCGGGTTATGAGGTGGAACAGGAACGTGCAGGGCTGTATGGCCACGCCCACTATGAAGAATTCGCCGACCCGATGGAAGCCGCGCGCGGCGCTGATCTGGTTACAACAGACGTGTGGACTTCGATGGGTTTTGAGGCGGAAAACGAGGAACGCTTGCGTGATTTCGAGCATTGGCAAGTAGATGCCGAAATGATGGCGTTGGCAAAGAAAGAAGCAGTATTCATGCACTGCCTGCCCGCACATCGTGGCGAAGAAGTGGCGGCAGAAGTGATAGACGGTGCGCAGTCTGTGGTGTGGGAAGAGGCTGAAAACAGACTGCATGTGCAGAAGGCTCTTATGGAGTACCTTTTGCTGGGACGTGTCGAGAAGCGTTAAAGGTAAATGCAGTCTGTTTCGGCGTAGGCTAACTCGGCGTAGCCGATGTTAAGCCGCGAAGCGGCGGCCGAAGCCAAAATAGATTGCACGTGCAAAAGGCTTTAATGGAATATTTATTGTTAGGAAAAGTAGCGTAATGAGCGATATCAAAAAAGTAGTTCTCGCCTATTCTGGTGGGCTGGACACATCGGTTATTCTTAAATGGTTGACCGATGTTTACCAGTGCGAAGTCGTCACCTTTACCGCCGATATCGGCCAAGGTGAAGAGCTGGAGCCTGCGCGGGAAAAAGCCAGGAAATTTGGCGTGAAGCAAATCTACATAGACGATTTGCGCGAGGAATTCGTGCGTGACTTCGTGTTCCCCATGTTCCGCGCCAACACCGTGTACGAAGGCGAGTACCTGCTCGGCACTTCCATTGCACGGCCTTTAATTGCCAAGCGCTTGATCGAGATTGCCCGTGAGACCAAGGCGGACGCTATATCTCATGGCGCTACCGGCAAGGGCAACGACCAGGTACGTTTTGAACTGGGGGCATATGCGCTCAATCCCAATATCAAAGTTATCGCGCCGTGGCGTGAGTGGGACTTACTCAGCCGCGAAAAGCTCATGGCCTACGCCGAGAAAAATGGTATCCAGATTGACATGAAGCACAAGCAAGGTGGCAGCCCGTATTCTATGGATGCCAATTTGTTGCATATCAGCTACGAAGGTCGCCATTTGGAAGATCCCGCTGCCGAGGCTGAGGAGTCCATGTGGCGTTGGACGGTCTCGCCAGAGAATGCTCCCGATACCGCCGAATATCTGGATATCGAATATGCGCATGGCGACCCGATCGCGCTTAATGGCAAGAAAATGAAGCCACACGAGTTGCTGGCTACGCTCAACAAACTGGGTGGCAAGCACGGCATAGGTCGGCTGGATTTGGTAGAAAATCGCTACGTCGGTATGAAGTCACGTGGCTGCTACGAAACACCGGGCGGCACAATCATGCTCAAAGCGCATCGGGCGATTG
>JANYIK010000091.1 GCA_025362115.1 Methylophilaceae bacterium | reverse complement strand
GCCCCTCCCCCGCTTGCGGGGGAGGGGAGAGTCAGCGTTTCCGGGAACTGCGCTTCGGTCACGCCTTCTGCGCCGTGGCGCATCAGGTCTTCTTTGCTCAAAAACAGCAGGCGCGAGTTCTCAGCAGAGGCTTCTTTCAGCCAATGTTCAAAGATGGCACCGTTATGGATGTCCGCCGGGATATGGCGGTCGTAAAAGGCAAATAGCTGGTGCTCATCCACCAGCACATCCTGGCGGCGTGCCTTGTGTTCTAGTTGTTCAATTTCTGCGATTAGGCGGCGATTATGCTGCCAAAATTTGGCATTGGTATCGTATTCTTCATTCGCCAAGGCTTCGCGTATGAAGATTTTACGTGATTCTGTGGGGTCTATCGGGCCATAGTGAATGCGGCGTTTGGGAACGATGGTGATGCCGTAGAGCGTGATGCGCTCCCACGCCGCCACCTGCGCCATTTTGCGATCCCAGCGCGGCTCGGAATAGTTGCTTTGCGCCAAGCCCTTGGCTAGCGGTTCTATCCAATCCGGCTCTATCTTTGCCACACAACGTGCGTAGAGCTTGGCAGTTTCCATCAGCTCTGCTGCCATTACCCATTTGGGCTTGAGCTTCTTTAATCCAGAGCCGGGGGCGATGGTAAATTTGATACCGCGCGCGCCAGAGTAGACATCCGCATCACCTTCTTTGAAGCCGATATTGCCCAGCAATCCACTCAACAATGCGCGGTGGATGGCGTGCGGCTCAGCGGGTATCTCGTTACAGCGCAAGCCCATGTCATGCACCATGCTACTGATTTGGGTATGTAACTCCCGCCATTCCTTGAGTCGCAGAAAGGAAAGGAAATGCTCGTGGCATTGCTTGACCAATAAACGATTCGATTTCTTGTGTTTCAGTGCGTCATCGTAAAAATCCCACACTTTGAGCAAGCTTAGAAAATCCGAGCGCTCATCTACAAATCTGGCATGGGCGCGGTCTGCAGCCTCGCGCTTATCCATCGGCCTTTCACGCGGGTCTTGCATCGCCAGGGCGCTAGCGATAATCAGAATCTCGGTCAGGCAATTTTCCGCCTTGGCCGCCAACAACATGCGTCCCACTTTGGGGTCGAGCGGAAACTTGGCGAGTTGCCCGCCAAGCGGCGTTAAAACTCGCTCTTCATCCACCGCACCCAGCTCTTGCAGCAGTTGATAACCATCGGAGATGAGGCGCGAGGAAGGCGGCTCAATAAACGGGAACTGCGCCACATCGCCCAGTTTGAGCGCCGCCATACGCAGGATGACGGAAGCCAGAGACGAGCGCAGAATTTCCGGTTCGGTAAATTCAGGCCGCGCATTGAAATCATCCTCAGAATATAGTCGTACGCAGATACCGTTGGAAACGCGCCCACAACGTCCCGCGCGCTGTTTTGCGGCGGCTTGCGATATCTTTTCGATTTGCAGTTGCTCGACCTTGGCGCGCGGGCTGTAGCGATTGACCCGTGCCAGCCCTGCGTCAATCACATATTTGATACCCGGCACGGTGAGTGAGGTTTCTGCCACATTGGTGGCCAGCACGATGCGCCGCCCGCCACTCGGCCTGAACACCTTTTGCTGGTCTTCCATGGATAAACGCGCGAACAGCGGCAGTATCTCTGCGCCTTGCGGATGGTGTTTGCGTAGATGTTCGGCGGTGTCGCGGATTTCCCGTTCACCGGGTAGAAACACCAGAATGTCGCCATTCCCCAATCTGGATAAATCATCAACCGCGTCCAGAATTGCGGCTTCCATCTTTTCTTCCTGCTCGTCTTCTTCAGTTTCTTCCAATGGCCGGTAGCGCACTTCAACCGGATAAGTACGTCCAGAAACTTCAATCACTGGCGCGCCGTTAAAATGGCTGGAAAAGCGCTCTGCGTCTATGGTGGCTGAGGTGATAATCACCTTCAAGTCAGGGCGTTTTGGCAGCAACTGCTTGACATAACCCAGCAGAAAGTCAATGTTGAGGCTGCGCTCATGTGCCTCGTCAATAATCAGCGTGTCGTAGTTTTTCAGTCGTGGATCGCCCTGCGTTTCGGCCAGCAAAATACCATCCGTCATCAGTTTGATGTAAGTACCGTTGGAAAGCTTATCGCTAAAGCGCACTTTGTAGCCCACCGTTTGGCCGAGTGGCGATTTCAACTCCTGTGCAATCCGCGCCGCCACTGAGCGCGCCGCAATGCGCCGTGGCTGGGTGTGGCCTATCATGCCGTTGACGCCACGCTTGAGTGTGAGGCAGATTTTAGGCAACTGCGTGGTTTTTCCGGAACCAGTCTCGCCACACACAATCACCACTTGATGTTTGGCGATCGCTGCGGCAATCTCATCGCGCCGCTGGTTGACCGGCAGATCATCGGCGAACTCTGGCGTAGGTAAATTTGCGAGTCGCAATTGCTGTTGGGCAGGAGATTTGCGAGAGGAAGGTAGTATCATGAATGATAGTAATTTTAACATGCGAAAAAAACAGGATTTGAAGATATTAAAGAATGCGATTTTTGGGTCAACATTTAAGAACTAACTTCTATACAACGACGTAGCCATTTACTAAAAATGTCAATTGATCAACAAATGGATATGGCTGCCATGCTTTCTTCTGCAGGTGACTGGGAAGCCGCAACAAAACTTTATCGTCAGGTGCTAGATGCCACACCGCAGTTTCATCCTGCTCATCATGCTTTAAGTTTTCTGGAAAGCCAATTTGGTGACTGGAATTCAGCCATTGACCTACTTAGCAAGGCTATTAAGCTTGCCCCTGCTACGGGGATTTATCACCGTGATTTATGTGCTTTGCTAAGAAAAACCGGACGGTTGAATGAAGCTCTTGCGATTGGACGTCGGGCATTGAAATTACTGCCGGAAGACCCACAGGCGCATTATGTGTTTGCGATGGTCTTGGCTGACAAGAATATGATTGGCGATGCGGTATTAAATTATTCCCGCGCGTTGGAGTTAGACCCTAAGCATGACTTGGCGTGGAACAACATGGGCGCTATGTTGGAGCAAATAGATGAAATTTCTAGTGCCGAGTATGCTTATTACATGGCGATTACAGTCAATCCAAATAATAGCGTGGCAATGAATAATTTGGGCGTGCTATGTGCCAAACAAGGCAAATTGGGGATTTCTCAAGAATGTTTCGAGAATGCTATCGCCGTTAAACAAGATTATTTGGCGGCGCATTTCAATATATCCACACTTAAGACATACAAGCTAGATGACCCGCATGTATCAGAGTTAGAAAAATTAAATTTGAGCAGAGAAAAGCTGTCAACCAATGAACATATCCAGCTCAACTTTGCTTTAGGCAAAGCACGCGAAGATATTGGTAATTTCGATGGGGCGTTTGCCGCTTATGCCGAGGGAAATGGTTTGCATTATAAAATGTATCCTTACGACGAGCATTTGGCGAGTGAGCTGCATAGCAAAGTTATCAATACTTTCGGGCAGCGATTTTTTAGTGATAGACCATGTACTGTTGAGGAAAGGCCAGGCAAGCAAACGCCGATATTTATTGTTGGCATGCCGCGTTCCGGCACTACATTGGTTGAGCAAATATTATCCAGCCATCCCAGCGTGTTTGGTGCCGGTGAAATCATGGATTTGAGTGAAGTTATCGAAGCCGCACCTAAGCGCAGAAAAAATCATCAGTTCACGGACTGGTGTAAGTATGCGTCGGAAGATGTTTATGGGGAATTGGGTCGTGCCTATGGGGAACGGGTAAATGCATTCGCATTGAACAAACCCTACATTGTCGACAAAATGCTGGGTAATTATCACTACATCGGCATTATTCATAAGATGTTGCCTAATGCCAAGATTGTCCACGTCATGCGTGATCCCATGGGGTCTTGTTTCTCGTGTTTTTCGCGACATTTCGAGAATAGTATGAATTTTTCCTATGATCTAGGAATTTTGGGACACTATTACCTGCGATATATAGAGATGATGCAGCACTGGCATACAGTATTGCCGCCCGGATCGATACTGGATATACGCTATGAAGATGTTGTGGAGGATGTCGAGGGGCAAATACGTCAAATACTAAAGTTCGTCGGGTTATCGTGGGATGCCTCATGTCTGGAGTTCCATCAAAATAAGCGTTATGTTAGAACTGCCAGTATGGCGCAGGTGGCTCAGCCAATTTATAAAACATCACTAGACAGATGGGAACCTTTTGCACACAATCTTGGCACTCTGATGGAGTTAGTAAAAAACTCCAAGTGCTAATTTGAATTTCCAAACATGAAAACTTTAGTTTATTGGCAGGTCTCTAATCTTTTTCCTGTCACTTCTTACGCCGCTCTTCTCTTAGTTCACGCCGCAACTCTCTGCGCTGTTAG
>JANYIK010000070.1 GCA_025362115.1 Methylophilaceae bacterium | reverse complement strand
CTTGAATCCTTCCAGCGCTCTCTTAGCGTCATTTTTTGCTAAAAGCAACTCCGAACCTTCATTAAGGTTAACCCACTGCCCTTGAGCTGAATTTGCCAGTTTAGCAGCGGCAGCACCCTTCTGAAACAACTCAATTGCGAGCTCAACATTACCTGCGGCTTTGCTAGCACGGCCTTGAAAGGTAATGGCTAACATCTTCTCAAAAGGTTCTGTTGCCAATTTTTCTGCCTCGGTATAAGTCGCTAGCGCTTCTGTGGGCTTATTTTCTGCAAGCAATCCATGGCCACGGCAAATTGCGCCGTCAAAACCATTCTCAGGGCAAGCCGCATATATTGTTGTTGAGAGCAAAAGAGCAGTTAAGGTTAGGCAAATTTTCTTCATAAATACTGTGTCCAATCGTGCGACCCCGAACCCACCGCAAAAAAGTGCGGGTTGAGTAACGAGTCTTTAAGGTTATAGCGAAATGCCGCGCCATCCATGCCCACCAAACGCCCACCCGCTTGTTCCAGCACGCATTGGGCGGCGGCGGTATCCCATTCTGAGGTCAGTCCCAAGCGTGGATACAAGTCTGCGCGCCCCTCCGCCACTAGGCAGATTTTGAGTGAGCTGCCCATGCTGATGAGCATGTGCGGTCCCATGCGGTCCAAAAAGCGCACCAGCTCTTCTCCGGCGTGCGACCTGCTACCCACCACGGCCACTCGGGTCGGGTCAAAATCCCTGGTCCGCATAGGCTCTGGTATATGGTCATGTAATTGGCGATAAGCACCCTCGCCCTTCGCGCCGTAGAACAGTAAGTTCAGCGCTGGAGCAAACACCACGCCGAGTACCGGTTGGTGATTTTCAATCAGGGCAATATTGACGGTGAACTCGCCATTGCGCTTGATGAATTCGCGCGTGCCATCGAGCGGGTCAACCAGCCAGTAGCGGCTCCATTGGCGGCGCGTGGCGAAAGGAATGCTGGCGGATTCTTCAGATAGTACCGGCAACTTTGGCGTGAGTTGATTCAAGCCATCCTCAATAATATGGTGCGCGGCCATGTCAGCTTGCGTCAGCGGCGAATTATCGGCCTTATGCTGCACCTCTATGCCCTGCTCATATACCGCCATAATGGCTTCACCGGCGCGCTTGGCGATTTCTACTACGTCATGCAGCAAGGGTGAAGTCACATTATTTCCTCTAATAATTGCAGCAGTCCAGCTTCGTCTAACACCGTTACACCAAGCTCCATGGCGCGTTCCAGTTTGCTACCAGCTTCAGCGCCAGCAACAACATAGCTGGTCTTTTTGGATACGCTGCTGCTCACCTTGCCACCTGCGGTTTCAATTTTGGTTTGCGCCTCATCTCGCGTCAGATTGGGCAGGCTGCCGGTCAGTACAAAGGTCAACCCGCTGAGCTTACTCGCCCGTATCGCCATGCCTGCTTGCAGAGTAACGGCATCACGCAATTGTTGGATGACTTCGACATTATGTGGCTCAGCGAAGAATTCTTTAATAGATTCTGCCACGATAGGCCCTACGTCCGGCACTTGCTGCAAGATCTCCATATCGGCGGCCTGCAAAGCATTAAAATTGCCGAAAACTCGTGCCAGATCCTTGGCTGTCGCTTCACCCACGTTGCGTATGCCTAGCGCGTAGATAAATCGCGCCAGCGGTACGTCTTTACGGCTGCGCTCTAAGGCATCAACGATGTTTTTAGCGGATTTTTCAGCCATGCGCTCCTGCGCGGCGAGCTGTTCGATACGAAGCGCATATAAATCAGCCAGGGTATGCACTAAACCACCATCTACCAGCTGATCCACCAATTTGTCGCCCAGTCCCTCAATATCCATGGCGCGGCGTGAAGCAAAATGCAAAATCGCTTGTTTGCGCTGGGCTGGACAAAATAAGCCACCAGTGCAGCGCGCGGCAGCTTCGCCCTCCTCCCGCACCACGTGCGAACCACATTCCGGGCAAGTGGGATATTGTGCGATTAGATCAAATTTTACCGTCCCAGCAGGTCGTCTCTCGGTTATAGAAGACAATACTTCCGGTATTACGTCCCCTGCTCGCCTTACAATTACTGTGTCACCCACGCGCACGTCTTTGCGGTCTATTTCGTCTTGGTTGTGCAAGGTAGCGTTGGTAACGGTAGCACCACCGACAAATACTGGCCTCAATCTGGCTACAGGGGTCAACGCGCCAGTACGCCCCACTTGCACTTCGATCGCCTCGATCACGGTGATTGCTTCTTGCGGCGGATATTTGTGAGCCACCGCCCAGCGCGGCTCGCGGCTGCGAAATCCCAACTCTCTCTGTAGCGCCAAACTGTTCACTTTGTACACCACGCCGTCTATATCAAACAGCAGTTGTCCACGCTGAGCCGATATGCGCCGATGAAACGCCACCAAGCCCTCTGTACCTTGCGTGACAGCGCGTTCGGCACACACCGGAAAACCAAAGTTTTGCAACGCATCCAGCAAGGCGCTATGCGTGGTGGGAACACTCCATCCTTGTACCTCACCCAAACCATAGGCAAAAAAAGATAACGGGCGCTGTACGGTGATATTGGGATCTAGCTGACGCAGACTTCCTGCTGCCGCATTGCGCGGATTGACGAAAACCTTATCACCCAAGGCCGCTTGTTTTTGATTCAAGCGCTCAAAATCGGCGAGTCGCATAAATACCTCACCACGCACCTCCAGAATCGCTGGCGGGTTTGTTGTAAGCAGCCGTAGAGGAATTTGCTGCATGGTGCGGATGTTGTTGGTGACATCCTCGCCCACTTCACCATCTCCCCGTGTCGCGGCACTGGTTAGCACACCGTTTTCATAACGGAGATTAATTGCCAGGCCATCAAACTTAAGTTCGGCGGCATACTCTACTGGCGCATCGCTCTCGCTTAAACCCAGCTCTTTACGCACACGAGCATCGAAATTGAGCGCGCCGGACGATTCAGTATCGGTTTCTGTCTGGATAGACAGCATAGGCACGGCGTGGCGTATCTGCGGGAACTCAGTCGCCGCCTTACCCCCAACGCGCTGGGTGGGCGATGTAGGCGTTATCAATTCTGGATGTTGACGTTCTAGGGACTGTAGCTCTTGAAACAGTTGATCAAACTCGCTGTCGGAGATTTGTGGCGTGTCCAGCACGTAATACTGGCAGTTATGATGTTCTATCTGTTGGCGCAGTGCCTCAACGCGGCGAATCACTTCGTGCATTTAAGAAAACAGCCTCAAAGCCGTTGGGCTTCCCGGATTGATGCCTCGCTCACGCATCTTGGCATAAATGCCTTGAATCTGCTTGCGTATAGCCTCTATACCAGCCTCTCCTACAGGCCGCTGATTTGCATCCGTAAGCTTGGCACGTAAGGCAGACTCCAGCCTGTCGCCAAATACCGCCATTTGCCTGAATACGTTGTCACCATTGGTGATGCGCGGCACATCCAGCATCAGCACCAAGTCATACAGCATGGCGGTGCGTAGTGATTCCTCGCGCATCGGACGTTGTGATGAGTCCGCCAGCACGTAAAGTGTTTCGTCGTCATCATTAAGTTGGTGGAAGCGCCCGTCTTCCTTGAGTATCATTCCAGCCGCTTCTGCCAAGCCGCGCAGCTTGGTGCCGGGGAAAGCACCTTCCGACCCTGCCGTAAGGTGTAACGTCATCATCAAGTCTACCTCGACGCAGAATTCATCCAGCATTTTGGCGTAGCTCAAGGTTTCTCGTTCTTCCGGCCAGCTTAAAGTACCGCCTATCGTTTCGGTTAGCTTCTCAGCTTGTGTTCGGAAGGCGTGCCAGTCGTCTGCACGCAATGCCCCGCCCCTATCCACCAGTTGCAACGCCCCCACTACACGCGCGAACGAAAATTGGGCATGCTCACCACTAAGCAAAACCCAAGCGTCATCCGTCAAGCCAAACCAGCGCACAGGCTTGCTGAAACTGCTCTGCAGACTAAGTTGAGTAAGAATCTCACTGCCAATGCAAATAACATCAGGGATGAAAATAACGATAGTGTCAATTTGGCTGTCTAGTCCGTCTGGCAATGCTGACGCTATTCTTGGGGCAAACTTTGGAATTTCTTCTGGATTTATATCAATGCCATCTTCCGCCAGTATCGGCGCAGGCTCTGACTCGACTTCTGACTCTATTTCCGGTTCCGACTCAGAAGGCTCTTTGGTCTCCAATTTCTCTGGAGTAACAATATCTTCCTCAGCTTCTATGTCTTCAGCGACAGTAAATTCTGGCTCAACCTCCTCCGGCTCTGGAAAAGGCTCTGGTTCAGGAAATACAAACTCCGGTTCAGGTTCCGGCTCTGGCTCATAAAATGCCGGAATGGCCGCAGCTTCTTGCTCGGCGGCACGTCCCATCAGTACGTCTTCTACCGGACCATCAAAACGATGCGCCATGTCGCGGCGGATGGCGCGCTCTTGCCACCAATTAACAACCAGTAACCCCAAAATAAAGACTGCGGCGAGCGCAATTAAGCCTAGCTGAAGTGGACTTATCAAGGTTGAACCCCCAATTTTTTGAGTAACATGGTCATGATCAAGTAGCAAGCAAACATGAGTACCAATGAGACTGTCAAGCTAGGCCAAAAGCTAATCTTAGCCTTCAGCATCCATGGCAACATGGCAAAAAATGCCAGCGATGGCAGCACTAGCCAGAAAATCCCGGTGGAAAGTGTGGCTATTTTCTCTACATCATGCGATTCCACATAAAGCCAGACTATAGCTAACAGCGAGACCGTTGGCAAAGAGATGAGCATTGCCGCCAACCAACCATCGCGCTTAGCCAATTCCGATGCGGCCACTATGATGATGGCTGAGATGAGCACCTTCAATGCGGCATAAATCATTTAAGCCTCCTCGGTCAATTGCATGGCAGCGGCGATGTCTACTTCCACCACACGCGACACACCACTTTCCTGCATGGTAACCCCTATCAACTGCTGCGCCATTTCCATCGCGATTTTATTATGAGTAATGAACACAAATTGTGTGTTTTCCGACATTTTTTTCACCATCGCGCAAAAACGTTCAGTATTACTGTCGTCCAGCGGAGCATCCACTTCGTCCATTAGGCAGAATGGCGCTGGGTTCAAGCGAAATAGTGCAAACACTAAAGCCAGCGCTACCAGCGCTTTTTCACCACCCGAAAGCAGATGTATGGTGCTAGTTTTTTTGCCAGGCGGCTGCGCGAATACTTGTAAACCGGTATCCAAAATCTCCTCGCCCAGCAGCTCCAAACGCGCCTGTCCGCCGTTAAACAGCGTGGCAAATAGCTCGCCAAAATTGCGGTTCACCTCGTCAAAAGTGTGCTGCAAACGGCCACGAGTTTCGCGATCTATGCGGTGTATGGCATCTTCCAGGGTGGCAATGGCTTGATTTAAGTCCAGTGCCTGAGCTTCCAGATAACTGGCACGCTCGTTTTCACTTGCCAGCTGCTCGATTGCCGCCAAATTCACTGCGCCTAGGCTAGTAATTTGCTCTTGCAATGCAAGCGCTTGGCGCTCCATGCTGGCAGCACTCGTGGCTCTCGGCAGTTGATCGGCGAGTGCGGCTTCGTCTACACCAGCTAAAGCCGCCGCGCACTGTTCAAAATACAGCCTAGCCTCTTGCTCGTTCAGCCTCGCCTGTTCTAGCTTATCGCGTAAAGGATGCAACTGATGTTCGGATTGCATGCGGCTTTGTTCGGTTTCCCTGACGCGTGTTTCCAGATCAACCATTTGGTTGCGCGCTTCGGCCAGTGCAATTTCCTTTTCGCTACGTAGCGCGAGCGCGCCATCCAACGAGGCCATCAAGGTGTCGGGCGCTTGCGATTGCTGCGATTGCATTGCTTCTTGCAACTGCGTGCCCAGACTCGCATTCTGGTCGTCAAAAACTTTAATTGAATTATTTAATTCTATGATTTTATTATTTATTGTACGTTCATTATAATTGGCCTCCTGCGCCGCATGTTCAGCATTTCTCAGTCGCTCACGCGCCACATTGAGCGTCTGCTCTGCTTTTAACAACTCTTGTTTTGCGGTGTCATGCAAGATTTTTGCCTGATTGATTTCACCTTCTTGCTGGGTGCGACTGGTCTCAGCCAATTTTAATTGAGCTTCAAGCTCAACACGTTGTTTTCCAATATCCTCAAGCGCTGTATTGGAGAGTCGCAGCTGTTCGCTCACACGCTCACCTTGCTGCCGCAGTTTTTCAAGCTCTAACAGCAATGACTGCACTTTTTGCGCTTGAGATTGCTGTATATTTCTGTTTTTATTCAGGGAGAAACGAATGTTTTCTATGGTATTACGCAGTGCCTGCAAGGCCGTTTCTTCGTCATTCAAAGTATTACGAATAGTAGGTAATTCTGCTTCTAATGCCTCGACTTCTCGCTGACGTTCCAGCAAACCGTGCAATTGCTCGGTTTTGGAATAAAATTTAACGCTAGTGCGGCTCACCAGTTCGCCTTGCGGGCAAACCAGCACATCGCCTTGTTTCAGGCCAGTTTGTCGTGCCAAGGCCTCGTTCAAGCTGGCGGAGGTATCAATACCATATAACCAATCATGTAACGCGCCGTTCAGGTCTGGGTTGAGGATTTCAATCTGGTCTATGAGATTGCCTTTGCGACTAGCCTCAGCAGAGGGCGCACACAGCACCAAAGAAGCTGGTGGTATACCAGCC
>JANYIK010000052.1 GCA_025362115.1 Methylophilaceae bacterium | reverse complement strand
TTGTGGAAGGGCGCGCGAACCCCCCGAACTAAAATTCATGCCTTTATCGCACAAATTAGATGTAAATGCAATCGTAAGTTATTGAAGCTGTTTTATTTCTTCGGTTATTCCACCTACTGTGCGTAATTGTGGCTTGTAAGTACGTAGCGGTTTAGGCAATTCGCTCAATGTTTTTGAAGCTGTAGCGCGATCTGCAAAGCTGCCATAGAGTACGCTGATATAGGGCTTACCGCCAACATTGGTGCGGTACACAAACAGATTGTCCACTTCTACCAGACTGGTTAAATTTTCCAGTTGTCGCCGCATCTGCTCTGGGTTGTCACCCACCATCAACTGTATGCTCACCGTGCTGGGGGGTTGTTGCGCCAACCAAGTTTGGGTGGCGAGCAATCGCGCTTCTATGATGTTGGCTGGCTGTGCAAGATCAGTTTTCGTAGGATATGGTTTGGCAGGTTCGGGTGCAGGTGAAACGGGTGTTGCTTCGGGCGTATAACCCCCTCCCTCTTGCAGGGGGAGGCTTGGTTTATCCTGAGCTTGTCGAAGGGGGGTGGGGGTTGAGGGTGTGCTATTTTGAACCACTTTACCCCCCTCCAAGGGGGAAGGAACTTGAGCTGGAGCAGTCGCAGCTTTAGGTTGCATATAAGGTTTGATTAACGGCGTACCAAACCCTACGCCCAAGCCCACTACCAAGCCAGCCGCGGCCAACCAATAAGCCGTTTTGCCGGATGACTGTGGTGTGTCTTCTGCGCCAAATTCGCTGTCTTTGATGGCGATGCCTACATGTTTCGGGGTGATGGCGTAGGCATTTTCGGCAAACGCCGCCAGCAAGCTTTTATCCGCCAAGATGTTGACGCGCCGCACCAAGCCTTTGGAGGCTTTAGCCATCAGTTTTACGGCTTTTTTGGTGAATAAGGGCGGGCCGAAATAACCAGCGGTGCGTAGGCGGGAAATCAAGTAATCTTCAATGTCTTTTTCGTTCAGCGGACCAAGATCAAAGCTGTGGGTGATGCGTTCTTTCAACTGGCGGATGTGTTGTTGGTTGAGGTTCACATCCAGCTCTGGCTGGCCAAATAGTACAATTTGCAGTAGCTTGCTGTGGCGTGTTTCCAAGTTGGAGAGCAGGCGTATCTCTTCCAGCGTCGCCAGTGGCATGCCTTGCGCCTCTTCCACAAAGATTACTACTTGGCGGCTTTCGGTGTGACGTGCTATCAGGTGGTTTTGCAAGGCTTGCATCACCAGCAAGCGGTCGGCTTCGGGTGGTAGATCAAGTTGTAACTCAAAAGCGATGGCGTGCAAGATATCTTCGGGCGCAACGCTGGGGTTGGCCAGATAAACGCGTTCTACATTCTCCGGCAACATGCCTTCCAGCATGCGGCACAACATGGTTTTTCCGCTGCCCACTTCACCCACCACCTTGACGATGCCTTCGCCACTGGTGATGGCGTAGACCAAGGCATCCAGCACCGCCCCGCGATTACCGCCGGAAAAGAAAAACTCAGTATTCGGCGTGATTTTGAAGGGTGGTTCTTTCAGGCCAAAGTGTGCGTAGTACATAAGCTTATTCTTTATCTAAGACCGTTCGCGCTGAGTGTTTTTCGTTCATCCTTCGATACGTCGCGCTGTGCGCGACACTCAGGACGAACGAAAAACGTATCGAAGCGTTTCAGGAGTTTCATAGTTATTCGTCGTCGGTAGTTAAAAGCTGCATACGGCCATACAGGGTGGTGCGGTTGATATTCAATATACGCGCGGCTTGGCTTAGATTGCCGTGTGCCAAGTCCAGCGCGGCTTCGGCGTAGGCTTTTTCCCATTGCCTCAGTATTTGGTCTAGATTCACATTGCTATGCGATTGTAGGTGCTGGTGAGCGAAGTCTAACATGGCCTGCGGATCACTGAGCATGGACTTGTTAGAGAGCATTTTATCCGCGATTGGATCCAGCTCAACGATAAGCTGCTCACGATTGACGGTCTTATTGGGGTGCTTGGCGGTGAGGCGTATCACTACATTGCGTAGCTCACGCACATTACCTGGAAAGCCGTACTCCGTCCAGCTCTCCAGCGCCGCTTTATCCAGAGTGAATGGCACACTTCCGACTTCTTTGGCGTAAAACTGGCTGAAATGCTCAAGCAGCAATAAGCGGTCGTCATCCAGCTCGCGTAGTGGCGGAGCGCGTAAGCTGAATACGCTGAGGCGATGATAAAGATCAGCGCGGAAGCGGCCTTCACGCACCTCTTCGCGCAAATCACGATTGGTAGCGGCGACGATGCGCGCACGGCTTTTGCGGATCTTGGTCTCGCCTATGCGCTGAAACTCGCCATTTTCCAACACGCGCAACAATTTAGCCTGCATTTCCAGCGGCAATTCGCCGATTTCGTCCAAAAATAACGTGCCATCACCGGCATCCTCAAAGTAACCAGCCGCGTCATTGCTGGCTCCGGTGAAAGCGCCTTTGACATGCCCAAACAGTACGGATTCAGCCAATGTGGGTGAAATCGCTGCGCAGTTGATAGACAAATAGGGTAGATGATTGCGCTTGCTTTGCTGATGTAAGCAGGATGCCACCAGCTCTTTGCCGGTGCCAGATTCTCCTTCAATCAACACCGGGAAAATAGTATTAGCCAGTTGACTGATTTGCGTGCGTAAGGCTTGCATGGCTAAGCTTTGCCCCACCAAGGCG
Source organism: Methylophilaceae bacterium (assembly GCA_025362115.1). GTDB lineage: Bacteria > Pseudomonadota > Gammaproteobacteria > Burkholderiales > Methylophilaceae > CAILHX01. The sequence continues at coordinate 13,986 of JANYIK010000052.1, read as the reverse complement.
TGAGCGGCACTCACCGCAGTGGTTTCCGCGGTTTGGATACGTAGTGCGTCCAGCAGTAGCAAGCGCAGACGATTCACATCACAGGGCTTGCCCACGAACTCGGACGCACCCAAAGATAATGCGTGTCGCGCATTAGCATCGTTGTTTTGGCCGGAAAGCACAAAAATTTTCATGCTGGGCGAGTGTGCCAATAGCTCAGCTATCAGCATGAAGCCTTCATCCGGCTTGTGGGGGTTGGGTGGCAGGCCTAAATCTACCAGTGCGATTTGCGGCGGGCTATCCAGTTGGCGTAATACGCTTTTGACCTGTTGGCGTGATTCGGCCACGCTGACATCAAAGTCTTCGCCTAGAATAAAGTGCAAGGTATCGGTGATGAGCGGGTCGTCATCCACCAGAATCAGGCGGGCTTTTTCAGTATCCATGCATCAACTCAGTGATAGGAAAATGGACTGGTTGCCGCTCGATGCAGTAGTGCAATTGTGGAGTGTTACCGCGTTTACCCGCCACAATGGCTACTTGACCAAATTGTTTGCCGATTTCGAATGCCTTTTCTAAAGCAATGCTACAGATAAAAAAGCCGGGTTCAATCGGCCAGTTTGGCGCATCTGGTACACCATCACCGGGGTAATAAGGTAGTTTGAGTTCGCTGAGTAGCGCCAATAACTGACGATGACGCTTAGCGTTGGCAGCCTCGCTCAGGCGTTTGGATTCCGGGTTGGCCGCCGAGATAAATGCCCAGTGTTCACAATTGCTTTTTGCCAATAGTTTTTCGAGTTCTGGCGAATGTTCACCTATACGCAAGGGCAACTTGCCCGACATGGGGCGAATAAGGTAGGTAGTGGCGTGGTAAGCCGCTTCTAATTCGGCTGCTGTGGCGGCACGGGATGGGCTAAAATTGCCAAAAGTTGCGCTTGTATTCATGGGCGTATTCACTAATGCTAAGTGTAATCGAAATTTGCCTTTTATATGTCACTACAGACCGCCCTACAATATCACCAAAATGGTCAATTTGCAGAAGCAGAAGCTGCCTATAGACGCGTTTTGCAAACTGACCCAAAAAACGCGCAAGCCTTGCATTTGTTGGGTTTGCTGGCGTATCAGCTTGGCGATTATGTAACCGCCATTCGTGACATTAGCAAAGCTATCGGCTTGCATCCGCACGAGGCTGATTATTACAGTAATTTAGGCCTGGCGCAGCGTGCGCACGGTGAGCTGCAACAAGCGGCAGAATCCTATCGCAAAGCTTTGAAATTGAATCCGCGCGACGCTGATATGCACAATAATCTAGGCGCAGTATTGCATGCTTTGGATGATTTTCAACCGGCCGTAGCCGCCTACAGTCAAGCGTTACGACTGTCTCCCGATGACGCCGACATTAAACGCAATTTGGGACACGCGCTGCGAAGCCTAGGTTGGTTGGCGCTGGAAAACGGTCAGTTAAATGAGGCCTTGAGCCACTATCAAACTGCTCTCCAACTAGTGCCCGATGACGCTATTGCTCACTACAATTTGGGCAATATAATGCGCGGCTTGGGGCGCTTTAATGAAGCCGAAGCGAGCTATCGCGCGGCATTGCGTCTTAACGCTGACGACGCGGATACGCATAATAATCTTGGCAATGTGTTGCGCGAATTAGGGCGGCTGGATGAGGCGATAACCTGCTATCGCCAGGCATTGGTTATCAACCCGGAATTGCATCACGCTAAAGCACATTTGTTGCATCAACTTCAATATGTATGTGACTGGCGCGAATTATCGGCCTTGACTGAGGATGTGCGTACCTTGATTCAGAACGTGCCTATGGCGCAAATTCCACCATTTGTCATGCTGGCATTGCCAAGCATTAGCAGCGCCGAGCAAAAAAAGTGCGCCGAAAATTGGGCAAGGATTCAATTTAATAAACTGCAAACGCCTAGTTTTAGTTTTAATCGCGAGCCCAAAGCCAAGATTAAGCTGGGCTATCTTTCCGCAGATTTGCACGAACACGCCACAGCTTATTTGATGGCAGAAGTGTTTGAACTGCATGATCGCAACCGTTTTGAAACGGTGGCGTATTCATACGGGCCAGACGATGGCAGTGCCATGAGACGACGCCTGACCAAAGCGTTTGACCATTTTGAAGATGTTCACAGTGTCTCCAGTGCAGAGATTGCTAATTGTATCTACCGAGATGGTGTCGATATTCTGCTGGATTTGAAAGGTTACACTGCACATAATCGTGCACAGATATTGGCGTTCAAGCCAGCACCAATACAGGTGAATTATCTTGGATACCCGGGAACGATGGGGGCATCGTGCGTGGATTACTTGATAGGCGACCCAATCGTGACCCCAGCAGAACATGCTCACGCTTACACCGAACAACTGGTGTTGTTACCCAATAGTTATCAGCCGAATGATAGAAAGCGACCTTTGGCTAACAAGCCTAGCCGCGCCGAATGTGGTTTACCAGAAGCTGGTTTCGTATTCTGTGGCTTTAATCAAACCTTCAAAATTTTGCCGGAAGTGTTTGCAGTGTGGATGCGCTTGCTGCGGGAGGTTCCAGATAGCGTACTTTGGTTGCTGCAAGCCAACCGTTGGGCGGAAGAGAACTTAAAACGTGAGGCAGTAGCGCAAGGAGTTGAGGCTACACGTCTGATTTTTGCGCCGCGTTTGAGTTTGGAGCAGCACTTGGCGCGCCAACAGCAAGCCGATGTGTTGCTGGATACCTTGCCCTATAACGCCCACACCACCACCAGTGATGCTTTATGGGTGGGGGTGCCAGTGGTGACTTGCATGGGCGACACTTTCGCCGGCCGCGTGGCGGCGAGTTTGTTGAATGCGGTGGGTTTGCCGGAATTGATCACGCACAATTTGCAAGACTATGCAGCGCTGGCTTTGAAATTGGCGCATGAGCCAGATGAATTAGCGCGCCTGCAAAAAATCTTGGTGGAGAATCGCAACACTGTGCCACTATTCGATGCAGTACAGTTCACGCGGGATTTAGAAGCTGCTTATGAAACGATGTGGCAGCGGTGGCTGAAGGTCGTATAACCCTGAAATGCAAAACGGAAGCCGAAGCCTCCGTTTTTTATTTAATTACTCTCGGAATCTTAGCGATTGCGACAGTTTAATAATGCAATCTTAACGATTGCATACATACATGGTAACTTCAAAACCGAAACGCATTTCAGTAGCAGCTGGCTTGGTCCACATGGTCATTCTCCTTTAGGTTAGGTTTAATCACTTTAGAGCGTTCATGGAGTTGTACGCATCTGCTGTGTATGAGTTGCACTATACGCAAACAGTTTCTTAGGTTACCTAACCATGTCCATGAAACTCCCCTCATGAAAACCATTAGAGTTTGTTTATAACCCTAGTGAACTCAGTAAATCGTCCACGTCATCTTGACCCGCGATATTCTCCTTGTCGCCCATGCTGGGGCCAGCCAGCAAGCCTTCTTTGCTGATGAGGGAATCTTTGGTGGTGGGAGCGTACTCTTTGAGAATATCCAGCAGAATGTTTTCAATCTCCACCGCTGCGCTCACGATTTTATTGACCATTTGTCCGGCCAGATCACGAAACTCCTGCGTTTCCATAATCTCTACCAGTTGTTGATGTATCTCGTGTTCGTTGTAATTGATTTCATCCAGTTGCGATGAAACTTCGGCGATTAAATCGCGGTGTTCCTTGAATTGGGTTTCTCCCAAGCGCGCTACCAAGCCTGCTAGCACTGTGCGATTGTGGTTGATCAGGGGTAAAGATACCTCAACTGCGGCTAGAGTTTTTTCAGAAGCGTCGTGCATGGACTTGTCTATGAAAGTCAATCGGTCACGTGCGTCGGTCATGGTGGCCGCTGATTGTTCTAGGCTACGCGAATGGCCTAAATCCTTAAGTAGACCATGCAGGCGCGCGGTGGCCTCCCCAATTCGTTGTACTTTGGGGTCAGCGATGACCGCATCTTTTTTCTTTGCGGCAGAACTCATATCAAAATACCCTAATGATTTCTATTTCTAGTGATATACGAATAAGTGTTAAACCATATTCTTAATCTTGCGTCAAGTTTTGCCCGAAAATTCAGCGTCTTTACAAGAGTGGAGCGGGTGATGGGAATCGAACCCACGCTATCTGCTTGGGAAGCAGAAGTTCTACCATTGAACTACACCCGCGAGCGATATTGACGGTGGTTTGGTTTGTAAGGCGATTGTCGCTTACAATAAGCCACGGCGCGGATAAAGGCTGTCTTGCCCGCACCGCCCGCATTCTACTGCAATTTGACGGCGCCACAAAATTGGCAAGGCTTAACATGATGGTTTTATACATAAATGGCAATCAACGACAGTTTGAGCAAGTAAACATGAGTGTTGCAAATTTGATACAGTTGCTGGGCTTAGAAGGTAAACGTTTAGCCATAGAACGTAATGGCGAAATCGTGCCACGAGGTCTTTTTACAGAGACAACATTAGCATCAGAAGATAAATTGGAAATCGTAGGAGCAGTCGGTGGCGGCTAAACCTAGGTAATAAAATTATGACAATGCATCAATTGAAAATTGCAGAACAAACTTACCATTCTCGCCTTTTAGTGGGAACTGGGAAGTACAAGGATTTTGCCCAGACCAAGGCAGCGATTGATGCCAGCGGCGCGCAGATCGTGACGGTGGCGATACGTCGCACTAACATTGGCCAGAACGCTGGTGAGCCATCATTATTGGAGGTATTACCACCTTCCGAGTACACCTATCTCCCCAATACCGCTGGTTGTTATAGCGCCGATGAAGCGGTGAGGACTTTGAGGTTGGCTCGTGAGTTACTGGATGGTCATAAACTGGTAAAACTGGAGGTGTTAGGCGACCCGCATACACTTTACCCCAATGTGGTGGAGACAATTGATGCTGCGAAAACGCTTATTCAGGATGGCTTTGACGTGATGGTATATACCTCGGATGACCCTATCATCGCCAAACAACTAGAAGACATCGGCTGTTGCGCCATTATGCCGTTGGCATCGTTGATAGGTTCTGGCATGGGTATTCTCAACCCGTGGAATTTGCAGATTATTATCGACAATGCGAAAGTGCCAGTGTTGGTGGATGCGGGGGTGGGAACTGCTTCTGATGCGGCGATTGCAATGGAACTGGGTTGCGATGGCATTTTGATGAATACTGCTATTGCCGGTGCCAAAGATCCTATATTGATGGCTTCAGCCATGAAAAAAGCGGTGGAGGCCGGGCGCGAGGCTTTTCTAGCCGGCCGTATGCCAAAAAAACACTATTCGGCCTCGCCGAGTTCACCTACCACAGGGCTTATTACCTAATGGACACCTCTAAAAATTCAGAATTTCGGGATGCAGCGCAAGGCGTACGGAGCGCAGGAACCGGAATGTATGCATTACTACATGAGGATTCCGAGCACCGCACAACGCAGCGATGCGCCCGCAAAAATGAATTTTTAGAGGTGTCTTAATGACAACTGATAAGCACTACCAAATTAGCGTCACTATAGATACCGCTTTCATTCCAGACCAATCGGACGAAGCCGAGAATCGCTATGTGTTTTCCTACACTATCACTATCGTCAATACAGGCAGCGTACCGGCGCAATTGATCAGTCGCCACTGGCTGATTACTGATGCCGCCGACCAGGTGCAAGAGGTACGAGGCCTAGGGGTGGTGGGCGTGCAGCCATTTTTACGCCCCGGTGAGCAGTTTGAATATACCAGCGGCTGTATTTTGCCAACCCCGACGGGTACTATGCACGGTAGCTATCATCTGGTGGGCGAAGACGGCAGCCAGTTTGAAACGCTCATTCCTAAGTTCACCCTGAGTATGCCCAGGGTGTTGCATTGATTTTCCCCCGATTTTCACTTTTTGCACTGAGCTTGTTGCTGAGTGCCTGCGTTGAACAACCCGTCCACTCGCAGCCTGTTCCCGTTTGTGATTGCTCGGACAACGCTCCCATCCAGATTCCCGACGTAGAACGCTACGAACCGTTGCTGCCTATGTTAAAACCTGGCGAACTTGCCAAAGGCAAAGAGTTTCAGTTGATGCGCGAAGCCAGTTGGAGCCAGCTCGAAGGTTTTGACAAGGATAATCTCAGTGCTGCGTGGCCTGCTCTATTGCAAAGTTGCGGCGTGCTGAAGAAAAACCTCTTATGGCAAGAGGCTTGTGAGGCGGTATTGAAATTACCAAATCCAAACAACGAAAGCGCACAAAAGCTATTAACCCAGTATTTTTCACCTTGGCAGGTGATGAACCCGGAAGGTACTGATACTGGTCTTATCACCGGTTACTATGAACCGTTACTTAAAGGCAGCCGCAACCGTACCGAGCGTTATCGCTATCCGTTGTATCAGCGCCCGGATGACATGGTGACGGTAGAACTCAACGGCCTCTATCCTGAACTTACCGGCCGCAAACTGCGTGGTAAGTTGGATGGTAAAAGCCTCAAACCCTATTACAGTCGCGGCGAGATTGAAATCACGCAGTCGCCACTGGCAGGTAAAGAGTTGCTGTGGACGGATGACATCATTGATTTGTTCTTTCTACAAATTCAAGGTTCCGGCTTAATCAAATTGGATAATGGTGAACAAATACACGTGGGATACGCCGACCAGAACGGTCAGCCTTATCAATCTATAGGCAAGATGTTGATAGACCGCGGCGACATGACGGCGGACAAGGCTTCCATGCAAGGCATCAAAGATTGGGGACGCAAAAATCTCGATAAACTGCGTGATTTATTGAATAGCAACCCCAGTTACGTGTTCTTCCGTGAACTTCCCAAAGATCTACCCGGCCCTTTAGGTGCATTGGGTGTGCCAATCATGGCCGAACGCAGCATTGCCGTTGACCCGCGTTACATTCCGTTAGGGGCACCAGTATTTTTGTCAGCTACTTATCCCAATAGCAACAAACCGCTACGTCGCTTGGTGATGGCACAGGATACTGGCGGTGCGATTAAAGGTGCGGTGCGCGCTGATTTTTTCTGGGGTGCGGGTAATGAGGCGGGTAAACAAGCTGGGGCGATGAAACAACAAGGAAAACTGTGGGTGTTGATGCCTAAAGGCTACAAGCCTGCTGAATTGAAGTAGCTTTAATCTTCACCCAGCGCCGCCAATTGCTCGGCCTGATGTTCGCTGGATAGCGCTTCTATCAGTTCATCCAAGTCACCTTCCATCACCGCGTCTATCTTGTACAGCGTCAGATTGATACGGTGGTCAGTAATGCGTCCTTGCGGAAAGTTGTAAGGTTTGTAGGGTGGCGTTAGGCGCGTAGTGCCTTAACCCACTGACCCTTGCTACATTCGGCGCAATGACCGTTAGTTATTGTGGTCATACGGGCTATGGAAGAAGATTCGGGATTAGGCGATCAATCTGACCCTGGAATGGCGAATCGGGGGCAATAGCTGAGAGGGTCTGACGCCACTTTTTGGCCTCATCTTGCTTTCTGCAGTTCCATGCAGCAATGCACGCCTGCATGATGCCCCAGGGATTGTTTATGTCCAGGCTGAGGGAACGCCGGAAAAAGTGTAAAGAGCGCTCCGCATCCTTTAAGAAAAGATAAGGTCTTGCACATGTCTCTTGAGCCCCAGCGTCATCAAGTTCAGCGAAGCGTGGCTCTACTTCGTTGGCTGCGAAGTCTCGCAACTTCTGTAGATCGCCTTTCGTTCCGTAGAGAGTGACAAGGCACGCTGCTGTCGATGTTTGATCCTTCCACGTTCCTGTGTTCCACGCTTGCTCGAAAAACTGCTCCGCGAGAGCAAAGTTCTGTACTTGCAGGAAGACTTGACCGCACAACTCCGCAAGCTTGGCTGACTGGAAGCCAGACTTCATGAGTTGCAAGGCAGCTTGGCAGTAGGCCTCAATCTCTGCCTCTGGTATCGGATCATGAGCATAGAGGCCATCCAGAAAGACCGCAAGGCGCAACTCGGCAACTTCAATCAAGACTTGGCATCCGAAGTAACAATCAAACCCAAAGTCCTTAAAAACCAAGTGCACTAGACCGGGGGAACGGGTGTGCATTAACTCGATCCATTTCGAGACCCAGACGCAATCATCGCCGAGGATGTTTTGAAGACAGTCAAGAGCTGACGAACGATTCCCGATCAATCTGTATCGTTTCGCGCGGGTCAAATCGGTAAGCTCATTGAAAGTAAAATTCACCTTCACTCCACCCCTCCCCTGCCGCACCTCATAAATCCAATGACCGGCAGTGATCTTGTCGCTAAGCAAAATTCGATCATCCCGCTTCCAAAATGGTAACTTCTCGTCGGCCACATCAGTCTTGATGATCTTATCGAATGCCTCGGAGAGTTGGGTAAATGATTGAAATCTACGAGAGGGATCCTTTTCAATGGAGGTGGCGACAAGATCGAAGACAGATCGTGGCACGGTTTCCCTAAACCTGAGCCAGTCAGCGGGAGGTTTAGTGCAGATGCTGACGGCAATTTCTTCGAAAGTTGATCCGGTGAAGGCTTGACGGCCAGTGAGCATCTCAAAGAAAATAAGACCCCACGCCCAGATATCAGCACTAGCAGTTGCCTTGCCACCTTTGAACAACTCAGGAGCCATGTACGGGATTGTCCCCGAAATGCCGCTTTGCTCGGGGCGCTGCTTTTGACCGAGAGACGGAAACCCGGTCACTTGGTAAACAGATTTTGCGAGTCCCAGGTCTGTGATTAATGCCTCGTTGGCTTCGCCGATGAGCACGTTTTGAGGCTTCAAGTCGAGATGCAAGAATTTAGCCTTATCGCTGAGGTAGCGCATTCCCATCAAGATATGTGCTGCTAGCCTGACTGCATCATTGATCGGCAAGGGACCATTCTCAAGAATGTCGGCTAAGTTACCGTTGGCGTAGAAGGGCATCTTAAGATAGAGGCTGCCATCAAGCGACAGCACGTCGTCAATGTGCGCTAGGTACTGCTGGCCGTGTAGCGCGATCCAAGCGTTGGCTTCCTGAATGAGAGCGGCGCGGAACTTCTGATCTGAAACGCCCTCTTTGTAGGTCTTCAGCACGACTAGTTGACCAGCGGCATTTATATCTTTACAGACGTGAGCAACTCCCATGCCGCCTTCGTACGTTCGGACTACTTCATATCTGTCGCCAATGTGCATGCGTGTCCTTGATGTTGGTAGATCAATGGTTAAGTTCGGCGTAGGTAGTCAACGTGCCTCATTGGCTTAATCTTCTCCTAACATCGCCAATTGCTCGGCCTGATGTTCGCTGGATAGCGCCTCTATCAGTTCATCCAAGTCACCTTCCATCACCGCGTCTATCTTGTGCAGCGTCAGATTGATACGGTGGTCAGTAATGCGTCCTTGTGGGAAATTGTACGTCCTGATGCGTTCACTGCGGTCACCGCTGCCGATCAGGCTCTTGCGCGTGGCGGCTTCCTTGGATTGCTGTTCGCGTACCTGCACGTCTTTGATGCGAGCCGCCAGCACTCGCATGGCCGAGGCTTTGTTGGCGTGCTGTGAGCGCCCGTCTTGGCATTCGGCGACGATGCCCGTAGGCAAGTGTGTGATGCGGACGGCGGAATCGGTCTTGTTGATGTGCTGACCACCAGCGCCACTGGCTCTATAGGTATCAATACGCAAATCCGCAGGATTTAGTTCCACATCGGCAATTTCGTCAACTTCCGGCATGATGGCAACAGTGCAGGCCGAAGTATGGATACGCCCTTGGGTTTCGGTTTCCGGTACGCGCTGTACTCGATGTCCACCGGATTCGAACTTGAGTTTGGAATAAGCGCCATATCCTTCTATACGAGCAATGATTTCACGGTAGCCCCCTAGCTCGGATTCGTTGGCCGAGACGACCTCCACCTTCCAGCGTTGACGCTCGGCATAGCGCGAATACATGCGGAACAGGTTGCCCGCAAAAATCGCCGATTCATCGCCGCCAGTACCAGCACGAATCTCGAGGAAGATATTGCGCTCGTCGTTGGCATCCTTGGGTAACAACAATTTCTGCAGTTCGAATTCTGCAGTTTCCAGGCTTAGCTTTCCGGATTCGATTTCATCTTCGGCAAACGCACGCATATCAGGGTCGGCCAACATTTCTTTTGCAGCGGCAATGTCAGATTCGATCTTCTGGTACTCGCGGTAGCGCTCTACTACCGGAGTGATTTCGGCATGCTCGCGAGAAATTTTGCGGTAGTTGTCCATATCTGATGTGGCGGTCTCAGATGATAGCAAGCGATTAAGTTCTTCAAGACGCTCGCTCAAGGTGGCGAGTTTTTTTTCTAATGAGGTTTTCATGGGGGAAACTTAAAAGTTTCTAATTTGATAAAGGCGGCGTAATAGCGACTCAATATGGTCGCGTTCTTCACCAGCGGCGGTGTTTAATGCGTGGCTGGGGCCGTGTAGCAGTTTGTTGGTTAGCGCATTACTCAAGGCTTCTACCACCTGTTCTGGAGTCTCTCCTTGTGCCAGTGCCTTTAGGGCTTTTTCTAACTCGTTACGGCGTAGTTTTTCACCATGATCGCGCAACGCACGGATGGTGGGGACGGATTCTCTAGAGTCCATCCACTGCATGAAGGTTTCTACGCGCAATTTGATGATGGCCTCAGCTTCGATCGCCGCTTGCTGACGATTTTCCATGCCTTCCTGTACGATTCCGGCCAGATCATCCACGGTGTAGAGAAACACGTCATCCAGGTCGACCACTTCCGGCTCGATGTCACGAGGCACGGCCAAGTCCACCATCAACATGGGTCGATGGCGGCGTGCCTTGACAGCACGCTCCACCATGCCTAATCCGACTATCGGTAATTGGCTGGCGGTAGAGGTGATCACAATGTCGAACTCTCCTAGCCGTTCCGGCAATTCTGACAACAATATGGTTTTTGCGTTAAAGGCCTGCGCCAGTTCTGCGCCGCGCTCCAAGGTGCGGTTGGCTACGGTGACGGAGGCAGGGTTTTGGGTTGCGAAGTGTTCGGCGCACAGTGCAATCATCTCGCCTGCGCCAATGAACAACACTTTCAAACCGGCAACCTCGCCAAAAATGCGTTGTGCCAGTTTGACCGATGCTGCAGCCATCGAAATAGAACTCGCACCAATGTCTGTATGGGTACGGACTTCTTTCGCAACTGAGAAAGTCTTCTGGAACAGCTTATGCAACAATGTTCCAAGTGTGCCTGCGTGCTCAGCAATCTTTACCGCTTGCTTCATCTGTCCCAGAATCTGCGGTTCGCCCAGTACCATCGAATCCAGCCCTGAAGCCACACGGAAAGCATGATGAACGGCTTCTTTTTGTAGCAAGGTGTAGGTGTAAGGCTGGATCTTTTGCGACTCAAGTCTATGATATTGCGCCAGCCATTGCAGAGCGCTTTGTGGTGTTGCAGCCTGAAAGTAAAGCTCAGTGCGGTTGCAAGTAGAAATGATGGCGGCTTCTTCCACGCCGTGCGTAGTCAGGTCGCGTAGCGCTACCGCCAGATTTTCATTCTGAAAAGCGACATGTTCGCGGATGGAAAGCGGGGCGGTGGTGTGATTTACCCCAATTGTGTACAAATTCATACGCTTATTATGCCTTAATTAGCACCGATTAGACGTTGCACCACCAAGCTGCCCACCATGTCGCCTTCCACATTTACTGCGGTGCGGAAGGCATCGAGCAAGCGGTCTATGGGCAACAAAATCGCAATGGCCTCGGCGGGTAAACCTACCGATTGCAGCACCATGACCATCGTCACCATCCCAGCACTGGGAATGCCCGGTGCGCCAATAGCTGCAATCATGGCGGTGAAGCACACAATGAGTTGCTGTAAGTGATTAAGCTCAACACCTGCCAGATTGGCGATAAACAACGCGGCGGCGGCTTCATACAGTGCTGTACCGTCCATATTAACCGTAGCGCCAAGCGGGATAACGAACCCGGCGATTTCGGGTTTTACATGCAGATGCTGCTGCGTGCAGCGCAAAGTAACAGGCAGCGTGGCGGAGCTGGAGCTGGTGGCAAAAGCTGTGACTAAAGCCTCTCGCGCACCGCGCCAGAAATGTAGCGGAGAAATGCGTGTAACTAGCCACAGTAGCAGCGGCAGCACTATCACACCGTGTAGCAGCGTAGAACCTATCACCACCGCAACAAATTTGCCCATGCTGGCGAGTAAGGTCGCGTCTTGCGTGGCGACTAGCTTGGTAAGCAGCGCCATGATGCCGATAGGAGCAAGCCGCATAATCCAGCCGACAATGTGTAGTGTGAGTTCTAGGCCTTCTTGCAGTAATGCGAGAAGGTTGCGATAGCGCTCGCCACCCATGACCAGTGCTATGCCTAAAAACAGCGCAAAAATAACAATAGCGAGCACGTTGCCTTGCGCCAGTGCGGCAAAGGGGTTGACGAATAAGCTATGAAAGAAGCTCAAAGCAAACTCGGCCAAGGTCATGTGTTTGGCGGCCATCTGCGGCGTGGCGTTTTGGAATAATGCCAAGCTCAACCCCTTGCCCGGCTCAAACAAATTGGTGGCACTCAGGCCAATCACAATCGCTATCGCCATTGACAGCACAAAGAACGCCAGCGTAGCAGTCCACACCCGATGTATTTGTTGATGGGCGCGCAAGTTGGCCACCCCAACAGCGATAGAAGTGAACACGAGCGGCACTAGAATCATCTTCAGTAAATCCACAAACACATTGCCCAGCAAGCCTGCCACATAAAGGGTGTGTTGCGACGTTACAGAGTCAGCGCCAAGTTTGCTTAGCAACAAACCCAGCGTAACTCCTATGGCAGCGCCCAGCAAGATTTGTGAGTTGAGAGTGAGTGTTTTCATTAGAGCTGGCTGCGGGTAGCCTCAGTCCCGTTGCTCGATGGAGTAATTGGCTTGATTTTGGAAGAGTTGATTTTGAAAGTTCTTCGTATCTTGGTTCTCAAGATATTTTATAAGGCAAGACGCAATATGCTCCGCCAGTTTTACAGGCACAGCGTTACCTATCACCTGTTCAATATCTGTTTTTGATCCGATCCATTTGAAACTATCCGGAAATGTCTGAATTCTTGCGCGCTCTAATGTCGTTAAGCTTCTCAGATTGCTATTAACAGTGATGGGGTCTCCCGAATGCCCTGGGTACCCCTTGGGTATGGGGCGATTCACGCCTCGAATGGTTGGGCTTGGTTCGTCAATACTAAAAATGGCGCGTCTTGCATATGACCTTGGATGCCGGTAATAATGTTCAAAGTTTAATGATCCATTGAAATACTGACGAATGGTCATTGGTTCATTGGCTAATCCAGCATCAAGCAGTTGCTCCATAAAACCATCTTTTTCTTCCAACCTACCGATTACTATAAGGCGTTTGCGTAATTGTGGCGTACCACAGTAGGCAGCATTGATTGTCTTGATGGTTAAACCATAGCCTGCGCTTTTGAAGATTTTTAGCGCTGCCTGAAACGCTTTGGCTTTTGCTGCCCTGTCTACATTTTCCATAACAAAAATTTCGGGCTTACATTTTCTGATAATCTCGGCAAAAGACACCGTCAGGTTGGCTCTGCCAAGGCTTTCGTCTCTTTTTCCCGCACTTGAAAAGTCCTGGCATGGAGGGCCGCCAACGATAATGTTTGGAGCGTAATTAGTAATAATTTTTGCAGCGTTATCAATATCTCCTAAGTCTGTGTTTATAACTGGATGAGAATTAAAATTTTCTTGGTATATATCAATCGCCGGTTGCCAGTTTTCAATAGCGCAGACAATATCAAATCCAGCTTGGCTAAAACCAAGAGATAAACCACCACCACCTGCAAATAAATCAATGACTCTGTAACTCATGATTCATTTTCAAATAAATCAGTTGAGAAGTATAAGATTGCATCAAAACGTCTTTCTGGACTCAGAAACTTTTGCCCACCACCAAGAACGATGTTCTTAATTTCGGTTGGGTCTTAGGAAGTTAAAGTGGTTTCAATCTCAATAAATTGAGTAGTTCAAGGTAAAGATTATCACGGCGATGATTAAAGCGATATTCGGTTTCTTTCAGGTGCAAATAGAAGGTGTGCTTAGGCACGCCATTGAACTT
>JANYIK010000179.1 GCA_025362115.1 Methylophilaceae bacterium | reverse complement strand
GCGCTTACTACGTCTACATGAATAGTCATTGCCATGATATTTATAGCGTCTTAGCTTTTTCCACGGCTTCTTCGATGCCGCCAACCATGTAGAACGCTTGCTCAGGCAGATGGTCATAATCACCATTGACGATGCCTTTGAAGCCTTTGATGGTGTCTTTCAGCGTCACATACTTGCCTGGAGAGCCGGTAAATACTTCGGCCACGAAGAACGGTTGAGACAAAAAGCGTTGAATTTTACGGGCACGCGCAACAGCCAGTTTGTCTTCTGGGGAGAGTTCGTCCATACCCAGAATGGCGATAATGTCGCGCAGTTCTTTGTACTTTTGCAGTGTGCCTTGTACGGCACGGGCAACGGTGTAGTGCTCTTCGCCCACCACCAGCGGATCAAGCTGGCGCGAGGTAGAATCCAACGGGTCAACTGCAGGATAAATCCCCAAGGAAGCAATATCACGTGACAACACCACGGTGGAGTCCAAGTGTAAAAAGGTGGTTGCTGGAGACGGGTCGGTCAAGTCATCCGCAGGGACGTACACGGCCTGGATGGAGGTAATCGAACCCACCTTGGTCGAGGTAATACGCTCTTGCAAGCGACCCATTTCTTCAGCCAGCGTAGGTTGGTAACCCACGGCGGAAGGCATACGGCCCAGCAACGCCGACACTTCGGTACCAGCCAAGGTGTAACGGTAAATATTGTCCACAAAGAACAAAATGTCGCGGCCTTCGTCACGGAATTTTTCCGCCATAGTCAAGCCAGACAACGCCACGCGCAGACGGTTACCAGGTGGTTCGTTCATTTGTCCGAACACCATCGCCACCTTGTCCAACACGTTGGAGTCTTTCATTTCGTGGTAGAAGTCGTTCCCTTCACGGGTACGCTCGCCCACACCGGCAAACACCGACAAACCTGCGTGCTGTTTGGCGATGTTGTTGATGAGCTCCATCATGTTCACGGTCTTGCCCACACCCGCACCACCGAACAGACCCACTTTACCGCCCTTAGCGAACGGGCAAACAAGGTCAATCACCTTGATACCGGTTTCCAGCAAATCTACGGAGGGGGAAAGTTCATCAAACTTAGGAGCAGCTTGGTGGATAGAACGCTTTTCATCACATTGCACTTCGCCAGCCTCGTCAATCGGACGGCCGAGCACATCCATAATACGGCCTAGTGTACCGTGACCGACTGGTACCATAATCTGCGAACCGGTGTTTCTCACGGTCATGCCACGACGCAAGCCGTCAGATGAGCCCATGGCGATGGTACGCACCACGCCGTCACCCAATTGTTGCTGAACTTCCAGCGTCAGACCCGCTTCGGCAAAACTACCAGAGCTGTTGTCGTCCAACACCAAAGCGTCATATACCTTAGGCATTCCTTCGCGTGGAAACTCAACGTCAACCACCGCACCGATACACTGCACAATTTTTCCAGAACTCATGTGATTCCCCGTCTAAACTAATTCGTTAATCCGTTACCGCGATATGCGGCATTTCCTCAAACCTTTTTTAAGTAACCGCCGCCGCGCCGCCGACAATTTCCGAAATTTCTTTGGTAATCGCCGCTTGGCGCGCCTTGTTGTACACCAATTTCAATTCACCAATCACCGTCTTGGCGTTGTCGGAAGCAGCCTTCATCGCCACCATCCGTGCGCTTTGCTCAGATGCGATGTTCTCAGACACCGAGCTATACACCATGGATTCGACATAGCGCGTCAGCAAATCGTCAATCACCAGCTTGGCATCCGGCTCGTAAATGTAATCCCAATGGCCTTCTGCAGCACCCAGCTTTTCGCCGGACAAAGGCAACAATTGCTCAGAGACTGCTTCTTGCTTCATGGTATTGATGAAGCGCGTATAGCTAATGTACAAAGCGTCAATTTCGCCCGCCACATAAGCATCCAGCATTACCTTGATTGGTCCAATCAGCTTTTCCATCGGTGGCGCATCGCCCAAACCTGTAATGTGCGACTTAACGTTACCGCCTACGCGGTTCATGAATCCCAAACCTTTGTTGCCTAGCGCACTTACCAACACGCTCTTGCCCTCAACTTCCCATGCCTTCATGTTGGATAGTGCCAAGCGCAACACATTGGTGTTCAAACCACCGCACAAGCCCTTATCAGACGTGATGACAATCAAACCCACGGTTTTAACCGTGTCGCGCACCAACAAAAACGGGTGCTTGTACTCAGAATTAGCGTGGGAAAGGTGAGCCGCCACGTTGCGAATCTTCTCCGCATAAGGACGAGTCGCACGCATTCTCTCCTGCGCTTTACGCATCTTGGAGGCGGCGACCATTTCCATCGCCTTGGTGATCTTGCGCGTGTTTTCTACGCTCTTGATCTTGGTTCGTATTTCTTTACTACCTGGCATACAAGTCTCCGACTCTTTCTAAATACGCTTAGTAAGCGCTAGTAGCCTTAAAATCTTCGATGGCCGCGCACAGCGCTTTTTCGTCATCCCCCGACAAGTCTTTGGTCGTTTCGATGTTGTCCAGCACGCCCTTGTACTTGGACTTCAAGAAAGACAACAAAGCAGATTCAAATGCCAAGGCTTTAGGTACAGGCACGTCATCCAGATAGCCCTTATTAGCAGCCAACAAAGTCACAGCCATGTCAGCTACTGTCATCGGTGCGTACTGCACTTGCTTCATCAGCTCGGTCACCATACGACCGCGCTCTAACTGCTTGCGGGTGGCTTCGTCCAAATCGGAAGCAAATTGTGCGAATGCAGCCAATTCACGATATTGCGCCAGCGCCAAACGCACGCCGCCACCCAGTTTCTTAATAACCTTGGTCTGTGCTGCACCACCCACGCGGGACACCGAAATACCGGCGTTAATCGCAGGGCGGATACCGGCGTTAAACAAGTCAGTTTCCAAGAAAATCTGACCGTCGGTAATAGAAATCACGTTAGTAGGCACGAAGGCAGAAACGTCGCCAGCGGCGGTTTCAATCACTGGTAACGCGGTCAAAGAGCCTGTCTTACCTTTGACTGCACCGTTGGTAAATTTCTCAACATAATCGGCATTCACACGTGCCGCACGCTCCAACAAACGGGAGTGTAAATAGAACACGTCACCAGGATAGGCTTCACGGCCTGGTGGGCGACGCAACAACAAAGAAACCTGACGGTAAGCCCAAGCTTGCTTGGTCAAGTCATCATAAACAATCAGCGCGTCTTCGCCGCGGTCACGGAAATATTCGCCCATGGTACAACCTGCGTAGGGCGCAATAAATTGCAGTGCGGCAGATTCAGAAGCAGTAGCGGCCACTACGGTGGTATAGCCCATCGCACCGTGCTCTTCCAGCTTGCGTACCACGTTGGCTACGGTAGAAGCTTTCTGACCGATGGCCACATAGATACATTTAACATTTTGGCCGCGTTGGTTGATGATGGCATCCACAGCCACTGCGGTCTTACCAGTTTGACGGTCGCCAATAATCAATTCACGTTGACCACGACCAATCGGCACCATGGAATCAATCGCCTTGAGACCAGTTTGTACTGGTTGTGATACAGATTGCCGCGCGATCACGCCAGGAGCAACCTTTTCAATCTTATCTGTCATCTTGGCATTGATTGGGCCTTTGCCGTCAATCGGCTGACCCAAGGAGTTCACCACGCGACCTAGCAATTCTGGGCCAACCGGAACTTCCAGAATACGACCGGTACATTTGACCGTATCGCCTTCGGTGATGTGTTCGTATTCGCCCAAAACCACGACGCCCACAGAATCACGCTCCAAATTGAGTGCCATGCCGAAAGTATTACCGGGAAATTCCAACATTTCGCCTTGCATCGCGTCGGACAGGCCGTGAATGCGGACGATACCGTCGGTCACGGAAACTACCGTTCCAGTCGTACGCGCTTCGGAACTGGGGTTGAAGTTCTCCAACCGGCTTTTAATCAGTTCACTAATCTCAGATGATGACAACTGCATAATTTCTCCTAACTTTCTGCATGCCTAACTTTGTAGGCGTAAGTTTTCAAGCGTAATTTAATTTTTGAGCGATATAGCCAAATCTTGTAATTGGCCGCGCACCGAAGCATCGATAACGGCATCCCCAACCACAATTTTGACTCCACCTATCAGCTCCGGGTCTACTGCAAATTGTGGTTCTATTTTCTTGCTGAAACGTGCTTCCAAGGGCGCTATCAAGGCATTTCCCTGTTCTTTGCTGAGCTTGGTGGCAGAGGTAATAAGGGCTTGCTCTACGCCACCATCCTCGGCTTTTAACGCCTCATACATTTCCGCAATCACTGGCAAAAGCACCAGCTTATCGTGCTCAATCAACAGTTTGACCAGATTTACCGCAGCGGCATCAATTTTATCGCCGCAAATCTTGGTAAACATCTGCTCAACTTGTGCGCCCGTTAGCTTAGGGTTGGCGATGACTAGAGACATTTCCGCATCAGCAGCAACCCCAGCCAGCAACGCCAGCATGTCGGACCATTGATCCAACGCCTTGTGCTGCTTAGCCAAGCGATAAGCCGCCACAGCGTAAGGTCTTGCCAGAGTGGTTTTCTCAGCCATGATGTCCCTTATAGCTGACTTGAAACCGCGCTGAGGATGTCAGCGTGAGCTTTAGCGTCTATCTCGCGGCGCAAAATCTTTTCGGCACCCGAAACCACCAAATCAGCGACTTGTTGACGCAGTGATTCTTTGGTGCGAAATACTTCCTGATCTAACTCGGCTTTAGCGCCCACCAGAATGCGCTCGCCTTCGGCTTTAGCATTCTCTTTAGCTTCTTCGATAATCGCGGTCGCACGTTTTTCTGCTTGTGCAATGATGTCAGAGGCTTGGTGTTTGGCTTCACGCAGAGACTCAGCAGAGCGCTTAGCTGAAATTTCCAACTCATGCTTGCCGCGCTCACCAGCAGCCAAGCCATCAGCGATGGTTTTTTGCCGATCTTCCACTGCTTTAATCAGTGGTGGCCACACAAAACGCGCCGTGAACCATATCAATATGGCGAACGACAAAGCTTGTGCGAACATTGTTAAGTTGATATTCATGTTTGCTCCCGTGCTGTTAAGGATAGCCTTAACAACTCAACTTTATTTAATGACGCTGAGTAGCGGGTTAGCGAACGCAAACATCATGGCCAAGCCAACGCCGATAATGAAAGATGCGTCAATGAGACCGAGCAGCAAGAATACTTTGGCTTGCAGCGCAGGAATCATCTCAGGCTGACGTGCAGCGCCTTCGAGGAAACTGGCACACATGATGCCGATACCGATACAAGCGCCAGCAGCGCCCAGACCAATAATCAAGCCAATACCAATACCGGTGTACGCTTGAATCATCGCTAAACTTTCCATTACATTTCCTTTCAGTTGAAAAACAGCAAAATTACTACAAATTAAATAAAACCTAAATCAATGACTTTCATGCGCCATGGAGATGTAAACCACCGTGAGCATCATGAAAATAAATGCTTGCAGAATGACGATTAAGATGTGGAAAATCGCCCAACCCGCTCCCAGCAAGGCACCGAAGAAGGTGCCAACCAGACCAGTCGCCGCCCACATGCCGAGTAGCAAAAATATGATTTCGCCTGCGTACATATTGCCGAACAGCCGCAGTGCGTGAGAAAGAGGTTTGGAGATGTATTCAATGAGGTTAAATGCAAAGTTGGCCGGCCAAGCCAAGGGGTTGCTGCCGAAAGGCGCACAGAATAGCTCATGTATCCAGCCGCCCAGGCCTTTGACTTTGATGCTGAAGAATATCATCAACACCCACACCGACAAGGCCAGCGCAAAGGTGGCGTTGATGTCGGAAGTTGGTACGGCGCGCCACTTATGCAGACCAAGTACGTGTTGATAAAAAGCTGCCATGATATCAATGGGTAAAAAGTCCATGGCATTCATGAACAGCACCCAAACAAATACGGTTAAAGCAAGCGGCGCTACAAAAGCGTGGCGATTGCCGTGAAATATGGTTTTGACTTGGCCATCTACAAATTCCATCAGCAGCTCGACAAAGGCTTGACGCTTGTTTGGCACACCCGCGGTTACACCGCGCACCACCCAACCCAAAAAGCCAAACACCACAATCCCTAACAACAAGGACACCACTAAAGTATCCATGTGCAACACCCAAAAGCCGGTATCACCCACAGATTGGGCGTTAAATGACAAATGGTGTCCGATATATTCAGCAGGTGTTAGTTGTTCTGTAGACATACACTAGTAAAACCTTACTTAATTAATTAAGGCGGACCAAGTCAGCCACCTACTTTTTATCATGAATGCCAGATAACGCTGCACCTGACAATAAAGCTACCGTTGCTAAGCCCAGAATTAGCGCTATGGGCACTAATTCCTTATAAAACTTGAAGGTAAGCCACAACATTAACACGATGATCAAAATTTTTAGTGCTTCAGCTTTAATAAGCCTTATTAATATCGAGCCAGCGTCCTGATGAACCTTCCCACTCGCTACAAACGAAGCAAAATAACCACCCACAATCGCTGCAAAACCGCCAGCTATCGCAGATAACCCACCATGAAGTCCAGCGAAAGCAAATGTCGTAATCCCTACAATTAATATCGCGACTATTTGCATCTTGATCATGCGCTTGAATACTTGATCCACGTTCCGACCCTTAACTTTTGAAAACTAGAGCCTAGAAATGCAAGGCGTGGAATTTTCGTTGTAAATGTTGTTTAAGTCAAGGCCATAATGCTGGATTTATCTCTTTTCTGTTCTTATTTTGGACAAAATATCATCCAATTGGCCAAGGTTAGCATATTGAATTTTTAGGATGCCCGCGCCATTTTTAGCTGTCTGAATTTTAACCACGGCACCCAATGTTTCTGAAAGTTCTTCTTGTAGTCTTGTTACATCACTACTTGTCGATTTAGCCAATTTTTTGCTGGGCGTAGCGCTTAGGCGCTTGACCATATTTTCTGCCTCACGCACCGAAAGTTTCTGCTGAGCAATTTGCTCTGCCGCCACAAGTTGCTTAGCACCACTTAGACCAAGCAAAGCCCGTGCATGCCCCATATCCAAACGATTTTGCATCAGCATTTCCTGAACCTTGGCGGACAAGGTTTGCAAGCGCAGCAAATTGGTCACGGCGCTACGTGAGCGGCCTACCGCATCAGCTGCAGCCTGGTGTGTCATAGCGAACTCATCTATCAAACGCTGTATGCCATTAGCTTCTTCAAGCGGATTGAGATCTTCGCGCTGAATGTTCTCAATGAGCGCCATCGCTAGCGCAGCTTCGTCGGCAATTTCCCGAACCAACACCGGAACTTCAGTCAACCCAGCCAGCTGTGCTGCACGCCAACGGCGTTCACCTGCGATGATTTCAAATTTTTCTGGCGCTATCGGCCGCACCAATATTGGCTGCATAATGCCTTGAGCTTTAATAGATTCGGCCAGTTGCACCAACGACTCTTGATCCATGTGGGTACGTGGCTGGTATTTCCCTGGTTGCAACTGCGTCACATTCAGCGTACGCAAAGCATCCCCAGCCTTCACGTCCGCACTGTCACCACCCAGTAAGGCATCTAAGCCACGCCCCAAGCCTTTTATACTAGCCATTTTTTTCACCTCGTTTAATCATTTCCACCGCCAGTGCCAGATAAGCTTGCGCGCCCTTGGAAGTTTTGTCGTGATATAGCACCGGCAAACCATGGCTAGGTGCTTCTGCCAACCGGATGTTGCGTGGAATCACGGTGCGATAAACCTTGTCACCAAAATGCTGCTCTAGCTGCGCCGATACTTGCTGTGCCAGCATGTTACGGTTGTCGAACATGGTGCGGAGCAAGCCTTCGATCTCCAAAATCGGATTCAAGTTAGCGCGTACTTGCTTGATGGTCTTAACCAAATCCGACAAGCCTTCCAGCGCGTAGTATTCGCATTGCATGGGGATTAGCACCGATTGCGCGGCGGTAAGGGCGTTGACGGTGATCAAGCTCAAAGAAGGCGGGCAATCCAGCAGCACAAAATCATAAGCATCGTTCACTGCTTCTAGGGCTGTCTTGAGCCTTGTTTCGCGCGCCTCGATATTCACTAGTTCAATCTCCGCACCCGCCAAATCGCGATTGGCTGGAACTAAATCAAACTTGCCTAACTCAACTTTTAACTTCACTTCACTCAGTGTTTTTTCACCCAGCAACACTTGATACAGCGTGGCAGTCACTCCATTTTTATTGACCCCGCTACCCATAGTGGCATTGCCTTGCGGGTCAAGATCCAGCAACAGCACACGGCGCTTGAGCGCGGCCAAACTAGCGGCCAAATTGACGCTAGTAGTGGTTTTGCCCACACCACCTTTTTGATTTGTAATAGCGATAATTTTCATATTGTATTTGCGTGGCTTAATTTCACACGATTTAATATTACCAAGTGGCGCTGGGCATCAAGCCCGGGAATAGTGAGTGGCTGCACTGTTGATGTCACATCTGTCGTTTGAGCCAACTCATCGTAAGGATACACACCCTTCATGGCGAGCCACATCCCATTTTGTTCCAGTAAATGTTGTGTCAAACGCACAAACTCTGAGACATCAGAAAAAGCGCGTGAAATAATGGTGTGAAATTTTATTTCAGGCTGATAAGCCTCGACTCGCTCACACACCACTTGCACATTATCCAAACCCAACTCTGCTTTGGCCTGACGCAAAAATGTAGCCTTTTTATGACTGGAATCCACTACAGTCACTTGCAGCTCAGGTAAGGCCAAAGCCAGCGGAATCCCCGGCAAACCGCCGCCACTACCCACATCCAACACATTAGAAGCAGTCAAATGCGGCAATACGGCTAAGCTATCCAATAAATGCAAGGTGACCATATCATCCAATTCGCGCACGGCTGTGAGGTTGTGCACCTTGTTCCACTTTGCCAACAATGCCAGATAGTCCAGCAGCTTTTGTTGTGTTTCAGGTGATAACTTCAACCCCAAGTTAGTCAAGCCGTTGCTCAATTTTTCTGATAAAGCGATGGTGACAGTCATGCTGCGTGTTTTTCTTTGGTCATGTGTTTTTTCTTGATATAAACCAGTAGCAGCGAAACCGCAGCTGGAGTCACCCCAGAAACGCGCCCGGCTTGGCCTAAAGTCTGGGGTTTATGCTGATTGAGCTTTTGCTGCGCCTCTATGGAAAGTCCGCGCACCTCGCGGTAATCCAAGTCGGTCGGCAACGCCAACTCTTCATAATGGCGACTGCGCTCGATTTCACCAGCCTGGCGATCAATATACCCTTGGTATTTGGCGGCGATTTCCAACTGCTGACACACTTGCGGGTCGGTCTCACCAAAAGCACCATCACCCAAAGTGAGCAAACTTTCGTAACTTACGTCTGGGCGACGCAGGAGGTCAAACAGCGTGTATTCATGTTCTATGGGCTGTCCCAAAACACGCTCAGCATCGGCTTGCGCTAGATTCTTTGGGCTCACCCAAGTGGATTTGAGCCGCTCTTGTTCACGCGAAATGGCTTCTTGCTTGCGCGAAAACACCTCCCAACGCACGTCATCCACCAAACCTAAACGCCGCCCAGCCTCGGTCAAACGCAGATCGGCGTTATCCTCGCGCAACATCAAGCGATATTCGGCACGACTGGTGAACATGCGGTACGGCTCGTTGAGACCGCGCGTAATCAAATCATCCACCAACACCCCCAAATACGCTTCAGAACGACCAGGACACCACGCTTCTTGCTCGGCGGCATAGCGGCCTGCGTTTAAGCCTGCCAACAAGCCTTGGGCGGCAGCCTCTTCATAACCCGTCGTGCCGTTGATTTGTCCGGCAAAAAACAAACCCTTAATCGCTTTGGTTTCCAACGAATTTTTGAGGCCGCGCGGGTCGTAGTAGTCATATTCGATGGCGTAGCCAGGACGTAAAATATGCGCGTTTTCTAGGCCTTTAATACTACGCACCAAATTTAATTGCACATCAAACGGTAGACTCGTAGAAATGCCATTAGGATAAATTTCATGCGTGGTTAAGCCTTCGGGTTCTAGAAAAATCTGGTGCGCTTCTTTGTCCGCAAAGCGCGTGATTTTATCTTCCACCGAAGGACAGTAGCGCGGTCCTACGCCTTCAATCACGCCAGTGTACATGGGCGAACGATCCAAACCGCCACGAATGATTTCATGCGTCCTGGAATTGGTATGGGTAATCCAGCACGGCAATTGTTGCGGGTGCTGGCTGACGTGTCCGAGGAAAGAAAACACTGGTACAGGACTGTCACCCGGTTGTTCTTCCATCACCGAAAAATCAATGGTGCGTCCGTCTATGCGAGGTGGCGTACCGGTTTTGAGTCTTCCGGCAGGCAGGCCGATTTCGCGCAATTTATATGCTAACGAGTTAGCTGGTGGATCCCCGGCGCGTCCAGCCTGGTAATTTTGCAGTCCAACATGTACTAAACCCGCTAAAAATGTGCCCGCGGTCAACACTACAGCATTCGCGTTAAAGCGTAGGCCCATTTGCGTGACGACTCCGACCACTTTATCGCCTTCCAAGACCATATCATCAACCGCTTGCTGGAATAACCACAAATTTTCCTGATTTTCCAAGCGACCACGCATGGCTTTGCGATACAACACGCGATCTGCCTGCGCTCTAGTCGCTCGTACTGCTGGTCCCTTGCTGGAATTGAGAATACGGAATTGTATGCCTGCTTCGTCGGTCGCCGCGGCCATCGCGCCACCTAGCGCGTCTATCTCCTTAACCAAATGCCCTTTACCAATGCCACCTATAGATGGATTGCATGACATTTGCCCCAAAGTTTCGATGTTGTGCGTGAGCAACAAGGTTTTGCGCCCAATGCGTGCAGCAGCCAGTGCGGCCTCCGCTCCAGCATGGCCACCACCCACTACGATTACATCAAATTTTTCAGGAAATTGCATGCGCTATCTACATCCACTCAATAAGGTACGCGATGATACTCGAAATTGTTTCACGTGAAACTGCTCGATGTTTTTAGGCGGTCACGGAAGTTTGTTTTTTTACTGCGATACTCTTCCAGAGCTGCATTATATTGACGCAAAGCCAGAAAAGTCATTTTTGCATAATCACTCACGTGCTTTTGTAAGTGTGTGGCCAGCCAGTCTTGGCCTCTTTTTGTTTCTTGATACCATACCTTACCTTCCGGAAATTTCTTTGGTAAAGCATCTATATCACCGCCCAGATTGATATCTAGCGACTTGCCCCACAAATAATCATATTTTTTTGCTTGCCACTTGATTCCATGGGTTTCTGCATATCCTGGGTTATTGCCGTAGGTAAAATCAACCAATTCTTTTTGTTTGGGTGTTTGTCCGGATTCTGCCGACTCTATCCAACAATGATAAGAACCGCCCAGCCCCCTCTCCAGAGTTGAGTCATCCAGAAATTCCAAATATTTTCCGTTGCCTGCATGGATAAGCGCAATTCCCGCTACTGGGCGAAAATTCTTTTTAAGCGCGACGCTCATCACATTAGAGCCTATCACCGCATAGATATAGCAAAGACTGTCAAACGTGGTTGGGCACAAGGCACGAATGGTGCTATCAACAGCTTCAAGCATGGCGCGCTCCATAATTTTCGGTGGCACGCTAGTTTTCAGCAAGGGTAAGGATTGCGAATTCATGTGTTGCGCGTTTTGGATGGCTTTTAGAAAGTAGTGTCAATGACAGCGGATAATATCACGCACATGTTTCACGTGAAACCTACTTACCAATACAAAAACGGCTGAATATCTCGCCCAGCAAATCATCGTTAGTAAATTCGCCAGTAATATGATTCAGCGCTACTTGCGCCATACGTAACTCCTCTGCAATCAATTCTGGTTGTTGCATACGTTCAGCAGCTTGCTGCAGACAAGTGCGTACTTTAACCAAAGCCTGCAAATGCCTCTCACGGGCCGCAAAAGCTCCTTCCGTGCTTGCTCTCCAACCTGCTACTTGCAGTAAATGTTCACGTAGCAAGTGCAAGCCTTCGCCAGTTTTGGCGGAAAGATGAATCGTGGTCACGCCGTTTATTTCTGATTTCTTCGGTGATGCCTGAATTAAATCACACTTATTAAAAATTTGAAGTAGTGGCAATTCTTGCGGCAGCTTAGCTAAAATCACCATATCTTGTGACTGAACCCCAAGCCTGGCATCCAGCAATAACAAAGCAATGCTAGCGCTTTCTAGCGCTTTCCAAGTGCGCAAGATGCCGTGGCTTTCCACTTCGTCCTCGGTTTCGCGCAAACCTGCGGTGTCAATAATATGTAGCGGTACACCATTTATGTGAATACTGCTTTTGAGCGTATCACGCGTTGTTCCTGCGACTGGGGTTACTATTGCCACATCCTCGCCGGACAGCTGATTGAGCAAGCTGGATTTACCCACGTTAGGCTGACCGATGAGTACCACGTGTAAGCCCTCTCGCAGTATCTTGCCTTGGTTAGCACCTGCAAACACCGCATTTAGTTCGGTAACAATCGTTTCCAGTTTTTCTGCCACTCTGCCTTGGCTAATAAAATCTATGTCTTCTTCTGGAAAGTCCAAACACGCCTCAATATACAATCGTAAATCTATCAAGCGCTGGCGCAAAGCCTGAATGTGCTGGGAAAACACGCCCGCCAATGAACGCACGGCACTTTGTGTGGCCTCTGCGGTGGAGGCCTCTATCAAATCCGCTACGGCCTCTGCCTGCGCCAAATCCAGCTTGTCGTTAAGCCAAGCACGTTGTGTAAATTCACCAGGGTTGGCTAGGCGCGCACCCAAACTCAAACAACGTTGCAATAAGCACTGCAACACTGCACTTCCGCCGTGGCCTTGCAATTCCAGCACGTCTTCGCCGGTGTAGGAATGTGGATTGGGAAAATAGATAGCGATGCCTTGGTCTATCAAATTGCCGTCAGCATCGAGAAAGTTTTTGAAACTGGCGTGACGTGGCGCCGGAACAACGCCCAATACGGCGTGGGCAATGGATGCAGCCTGGCTGCCTGATACTCGCACCACGCCGATGCCGCCACGCCCCGGTGCAGTGGCAACGGCAGCAATAGTATCTTTAAGCGCTGACACCCTTTTGACTGCTATCTATCATGCGATTGATAGACCATTGCTGGGCAATGGACAGCACATTGTTCACCAACCAATACAGCACCAAACCAGCAGGAAAGAAAAAGAAGAACACGCCAAACACCACCGGCATGATTTTCATCAGCTTAGCTTGCACAGGGTCAGGCGGGGTAGGATTCAGGCTGGTCTGCAAAATCATAGTGAGTCCCATCAAGATAGGAAGTAGGCCGATGGGCATACCCAAAATCGTACCAAACAGTGTATCAGGTGCAGACAAGTCGGTGATCCACAGCATAAATGGCGCTTGGCGCATTTCGATAGTGCCTAGCAACATCCAATAAAACGCAATGAACACTGGTATCTGAACCAACACTGGCAAACATCCTCCCATAGGATTGATTTTTTCTGTTTTGTAGAGCTCCATCATCGCTTGCTGCATTTTGGCTTTATCCTCGCCAAAACGCTCTTTCATTTGTTGCAAACGCGGGGCCAGCTTACGCATGTGAGCCATGTTTCTATAGCCGGCTGCAGACAGTGGATAAAACGCGGCTTTGAGCAACACCGTCAACACAATAATCGCCACGCCCCAGTTGTGCACTAATTTTTGAATCTCCGACAACACCCAAAACAAAGGACTTGCGAAGATGGTCAACCAACCATAATCCACTACGTACTCCAGCCCGGGAGTCACTTCTTTGAGATGTTTCTGTTCTTGTGGTCCCGCAAACAAACGTGCGCCGAACGTGGTTGAAGCGCCCGCCGCAACATTGCCAACTGGGACTACCACGCTGGCCGCAAATAGATGTTCGCCCAATTGCTTGGTACGATATTCACGCGCTACACCAGATTTTGGAATCCACGCACTGGCAAAATAATGCTGCACCATACCTATCCAGCCATCCGTAGCATTTTTAGAGAGATTGGTTTTTTGCATGTCATCAAATTTGATTTTTTTGTACTTATCCGCTTCAGTATAGTAAGCCGCACCAATATATGTGGGCATAATCTTTGAGGATTTATCAGATTGGTTATCGTGTAACAACTGGTAATACACCGAAGAGTCTATGGCAACTCCACTACCGTTTTTGATCTCGTAATTTAGGTCTATGACGTAACTACCGCGATGAAAGGTGTACACCTTATCCACTTGCACGTTATTTGCGTCACTCCAAGATAAGCGCACTTCCAGTTTGTCACTACCATCCGCCAAGTTGTAGTCCTTGGCTTTACTAGTAAAAACGGTCTTGTGATTGGGTAGTCCGAGGCCTATCAAGCCTGACTGGGCAATATAAAGATGAGGTGCTGGTGCGCCATCATCAAACAAAACGAAATTCTTGGTTTTATCTTCGGTTGCGTGATGTTGGGTCAATTCCAAACGACGCACATCACCACCTAAGGTATCAATAGTCGCCTCTACCAAATCGGTTTTGACATGCACGCGCTCGCCTTTGCCCAAGCTGAAAGTTTCAGTGGTAGGCGATGGTAGCTGGTTTAGCTTGCTTGATACACTTGGAATAGCATCATTTGCTGTAGCCACTTGTTTCAGCGCAGGTGGCTGATGCTGACGTTCCCATGCATCCCAGGACATGAGGATGGTGAACGATAAAATCATAAATAGTATTAAACGTTTATTATCCATGTAACTCTCAGTAACTTTATTAAGGGATCGGATCGGATCCGCCAGCATGCCAAGGATGGCAACGCGCAAGGCGTTTGACGGTTAATAAACTACCGCGTAGAGCGCCATATTTCTCTAATGCTTCAATGGCATAGCAAGAGCAGCTAGGGCTAAAACGACAACTGTTACCCAGTACAGGGCTTAGACAAAAGCGGTACGCTCTAATCAACCAGATAAAGATACGCGTCATTTATTGCGACTTTGTTATCTTGCTATACGACAGTTTGGTCAACGCTAGCTTAAACTCGCGCATAACGCTGACAAAATCGAGCTTGCTGAAAGATTGGTTGATACGCACCACAATATCTATATCACCTATATTCAAACGATTCAAACGAAACAACTCCCTGACAATACGCTTCATATAGTTGCGTGCTACGGCACGACGCGCCATCTTTTTGCTAACGACGATACCTATGCGTGGGTAACCCAAAGTATTCGGCATGTAGTGTATGACCAAAAACTTTCCATGAATGCGCCGCCTGAAACTAAAAACGGATGAAAATTCATCCGTTTTTTTAAGTTTGAGCCCGCCAGGAAAACCTAGGCCAATGTCCTCGGCCATAAGATTTAATTAAACGGCGAGACGTGCACGACCTTTGGCACGACGAGCGCGAATAACAGCGCGGCCACCTCTGGTTTTCATACGCACCAGAAAACCGTGAGTGCGGGCGCGGCGAACCTTGGAAGGTTGATAAGTACGTTTCATGATTTCAGCCTAATCTGTTAAGAACTAAAAAGGGCGTAATTTAACCGCGTAACCCCTCTGCTTGTCAATCAATATTTATGTTTGTGTTTATGCCAGTTGCTGTGGATAACTTCTCACAAAAAGACTAGAATCACTCTATCTTATAAAAGCAATCCTTACTCTACTTCTTTCTAACTTTTGGACTATAAAAGCGCGCATGGAAAATTTTTGGTTCGCTTGCCTTGGCCGCTTTGAAAGAGAGCTCTCTACAGTACAGTTTAACACGCTATTCAAACCCTTAAAGCTCGAAAACGCTGGCGATGTATTGCGTATCGTGACGCCCAATAATTATGTCATGCAGACCATCAAAGACAAGTTTCTTGCCCGTATCGAGCAGTTGGGGCAAGACTTTTTCTCCCGTCCATTACAAGTCGAGCTCGTGCTTCTGGAAGCAAAGGTCACCATTGATTCTACACCTCTTATTGAAGAACCCGCTCTTGCCAAAAAACCCAAAACAACAAGCAAGAGCGATGTTCATGGACTTAATCCGGCACTTACCTTTGCTAACTTTGTCACAGGTAAGGCCAATCAACTGGCGCGTGCGGCGGCACTACAAGTTGCCGAAAACGCTGGTGGCGCTTACAACCCATTGTTCGTTTATGGTGGCGTAGGCTTAGGCAAAACGCACCTGATTCAAGCGATAGGTAATCACCTACACGAAATTCGACCTGAGGCTAAGATTGGCTATTTACACGCAGAAAAATATGTTTCTGATGTGGTTAAAGCCTATCAACACAAGTCATTTGACGAATTCAAACGCCGTTACCATTCACTAGATTTATTACTAATAGACGATATCCAGTTTTTCTCTGGCAAAGGTCGCACCCAAGAAGAGTTTTTTTACGCTTTTGAGTCCTTGGTCGGTGCCAACAAACAAATCGTCATCACCTGCGATACTCTTCCGAAAGAAATAGACGGCATCGAAGACCGTCTCAAAACTCGTTTTAGTTGGGGTTTGACAGTGCTAATTGAACCACCTGAACTGGAAATGCGCGTTGCGATCTTGATCAAAAAGGCGCAAAGCGCCAAAATCAAACTGGAAGAAGATGTAGCTTTTCTTATCGCAAAACATATACGCTCCAGTGTGCGTGACTTGGAAGGCGCACTTAATCGCGTCTTTGCTCTAGCTAACTTCACTGGTAAACCCATAGATACTGGCTTAGTAAAAGAAGCGCTGAAAGACATCATTGGTCGTATACAGTCCATTACGATTGAGAACATCCAAAAAACCGTGGCCGACTATTACAAAATAAAAGTAGCGGAAATGTATTCTCAAAAACGCTCGCGCAATCTAGCACGTCCACGTCAAACAGCCATGGCATTAGCTCGCGACTTGACCAATAGTAGCTTTCCTGAAATTGGTGACGCGTTTGGCGGACGTGATCACACTACGGTTATGCACGCATGCAAGAAAATAGACCAGTTGAAAAGTACAGACCCAATTCTAGCTAAAGAATACAACGTCTTGCTTCAAGTATTGCGTGGAGATTAAACCGAGCCCATCTAACAAGCTGTTGATAGGTAGTCTAATGAACTGTGGAAAAAAGACATAAATTAAACTGTGACTAAAGTTATCCTTTTTTAATACACAGTTTCCTAAGTACTTATTTGCAGGGTTTAACATAGTAAAACATTTGATTTATAATGACAATTTAGCTTATACACAAACAAGTTAGCACTCTATTATCTATTATCAAGGTATATATATGAAGATTGATATCCATCGTGAAACATTATTAAAACCACTATCTGCAGTCAACGGAATTGTGGAACGTAGACATACTTTACCTATCCTCTCCAACCTGCTGCTCGAAAGTAGCGATGGAACGATTACATTGACCGCCACAGATTTGGAAATGCAAATTTCTATGTCCGCCAACACGGAGACTACAGAGAACTTCTCAACCACGATTTCAGCTAAAAAATTGCTAGATATTTGTAGCGCTTTGCCTGAAGGCAGCCAATTGAAATTGACGGAAAAAGATGCACGTATGCAAGTTAGCGCTGGACGCAGCAAATTTAATCTGCAAACCCTGCCTGCCGCAGATTACCCGACCATGACGCGTAGCGGTAATAGTAGTTTGAGCCTCAAATTGGCACAAAAAACTTTACGTAATTTATTGCGTCAAGTGGATTTTTCTATGGCACAACAAGACATACGTTACTATCTGAATGGATTACTGTTAGAGGTCAACGGTCAGCGCTTGAATTTGGTAGGTACCGATGGACACCGTTTAAGCTTTATTTGTACAGAGTTAGCAGAAAGCCATGAAAAACAGGAAGTAATTTTGCCGCGCAAAACTGTGACAGAACTCATTAAGTTGCTGGAAGATACGGATGAAGAAGTCACTATGGAATTATCTGCTACTCAGGTCAATTTTGCTTTTTCCAACATCACACTGATTTCAAAAATTATTGACGGAAAGTTTCCAGATTACAATCGCGTCATTCCAGTTGGCCACCAAAATCGCTTTTCCATTAACCGCGTAGAAGTATTACAAGCTATGCGCCGCGCGTCTATTCTGTCTAACGAAAAATATCGTGGCATACGCTTAGTACTGGGTAACAACAGCCTGAAATTGATCAGTAGTAATAGCGAACAAGAAGAAGCAGAAGAAGAACTGGAAACCACTTATAGTGGCGATGCCCTGGACGTAGGCTTCAATGTGACCTATTTGATAGACGTACTCAATAATGTCCAGGACGAAATGGTCGAGTTTTCTTTTGCGGATGCCAACAGTAGTTGCTTGGTCACTCTGGCCGACAATCCCAATTATAAATACGTCGTTATGCCTATGCGTATCTAAAGTTTCACATTCAAATCAACATAAAACTTACAGAAATTACACTAATGACACCAAAAGACAAATCCACAGACTACGATTCCTCAAGCATTCAGATCCTTAAAGGCTTGGACGCGGTACGTAAACGTCCCGGTATGTACATCGGCGATACTTCCGATGGCTCGGGCTTACACCACATGGTGTTTGAAGTGGTGGATAACGCCATAGACGAAGCATTGGCGGGGCATTGCGATGATATCAAGGTTATCATCCACCACGACAATTCAGTTAGCGTCAGCGATAATGGCCGCGGCATTCCCACAGACATAAAAGACGACGACGAGCTCAGACGCTCGGCTGCCGAAATCGTGATGACCGAATTGCACGCCGGGGGGAAATTCAATCAAAATTCCTACAAAGTTTCCGGCGGTTTGCATGGTGTAGGCGTGTCTGTAGTAAACGCGCTCTCCGACTGGCTGCGGCTCAAAATCTGTCGTAACGGCAAGATGCACCAAATGGAATTCCGCCGTGGTGAAGCAGTATCCCCACTGGTTGAAACCGGACCCTCTGAGCGCCGTGGCACTGAAGTGCACTTTTTGGCTTCCGAAGAAACCTTTACTTTGGTCGAGTTCCATTTTGAGATTCTGGCCAAGCGCTTGCGTGAGCTGTCGTTCCTCAACAATGGTGTGAAGATCGAGTTGATAGATCAACGCCATGGTAAAAGCGAAAACTTTGCTTACGCTGGCGGGGTCAGAGGTTTCGTCGAATACATCAATCGCAGCAAAACCGTGCTGCATCCCAAAATATTCTACGCCATTGGCGATAAAGAGGGCATGACGGTAGAAGTTTCCATGCAATGGAATGACTCTTACGGCGAGACCGTGCAGTGCTTCACCAACAACATCCCACAGCGCGATGGTGGCTCGCATCTCACTGGCTTGCGTTCCGCCATGACGCGTACCCTCAATAATTACATTGAACAAAGCGAGTTGGCGAAAAAAGCTAAAGTAGAAACAGGCGGTGACGACATGCGTGAAGGCCTGACCTGTGTCCTGTCGGTGAAAGTGCCAGAACCCAAGTTTTCATCACAAACTAAAGATAAGTTGGTATCGTCTGAAGTACAGCCAATAGTGCAGGAAATAGTTTCGGCAAAACTTGCTGAATTCTTGCTGGAAAATCCCATGGATGCCAAGATTATCTGCGGCAAGATTGTGGATGCTGCACGTGCCAGAGAAGCCGCCAGAAAAGCACGTGAAATGACCCGTCGCAAGGGCGTGATGGATGGTCTGGGCTTGCCTGGTAAGCTCGCCGATTGTCAGGAAAAAGATCCCGCCTTGTGCGAACTTTACCTAGTCGAGGGTGACTCCGCAGGCGGTTCAGCTAAGCAAGGTCGAGACCGTAAAAATCAAGCTATATTGCCGCTCAAGGGCAAGATTTTGAACGTAGAAAAAGCGCGTTTTGACAAACTGCTGTCATCGCAGGAAATCACAACATTGATTACTGTAATGGGCACTGGTATTGGTAAGGACGACTTCAGTCTTGAAAAATTGCGTTATCACCGCATCATCATCATGACTGACGCGGACGTGGATGGCGCCCATATTCGCACGTTGTTGCTCACCTTCTTCTATCGCCAAATGCCAGAAGTGGTCGAACATGGCCACATCTATATCGCTCAACCACCGCTGTACAAGGTAAAGCAGGGCAAAGAAGAAAAATATCTCAAAGACGACCACGAGATGAATGAATACCTGCTGCAATCTGGCCTCAAAGGTGCCAAATTGGTGACGCAGGAAGGTGGTACGGAGTTGGTTGATGCGCCCTTGCGCCAAATCGCCAAGCAGATGATTCTGACCGAAGCCATTATTACGCGCCTCGCGCCACTTTATGAAGAAGCGGTATTGCGTGCTTTGTTGCTGATGCCAGCACTGGATTTGACCAGCAAAGAAGGTGCAAAAGAAGCGGCAAAGCTCATTAAAGCCCAGTTGAATGGGCACAATGAAGTTAATACACCGTTCGATGCAGAAAATGCAGTACATAGGTTGGAAATCAGCAAATACGTGCATGGCAACCTGCAAGTCACCTCTATAGACGCGGATTTCCTAGGGAGTGGCGACTATCGCCAAATTCGTAAAACTGCCGACATGTTGCAAGGCTTGATCGGTAAGGGTGCTTCTGTGATACGCGGCGAAAAACAACGCCCAGTGACCAGTTTCAAAGAAGCATTGGATTGGTTGTTGGGCGAGGCCAAGCAAAGCATCAGCATCCAACGCTACAAAGGCTTGGGCGAGATGAACCCTTCGCAACTGTGGGAAACCACGATGGATCCGCAAGTGCGGCGTTTGCTCAAGGTGCAGATTGACGATGCGATTACCGCCGATGAGATTTTCACTACCTTGATGGGTGATCAAGTAGAACCGCGCCGCGCCTTTATCGAAAGCAATGCGCATGGCGTGAGTAATTTGGACGTTTGATGCCAACAGCGCTTGTCACCGGTGCAAATCGTGGGCTTGGGTTAGAGTTTGTAAAACAGATTCA
>JANYIK010000159.1 GCA_025362115.1 Methylophilaceae bacterium | reverse complement strand
GGAATGACAGCAATTCATCTTTATAGGCAATTAAAACTTCAGCAACTTGCTGATTTGCATTTCGGCTTCCGCCCAAAATGCACTGGGGTCGCCCACAAAACCATTGCGTTCAGCAATGTAATACGCTGCCACCTCTACCATTCTGTAGCGCTCTTCTGCACCTGGTGCGGCCACCACTTTTTTGGACATGGGGGCGGCAGGTTTTCTTGCAGGTGCTTTCTTGGTAGCGGGCTTCTTAGCCGCCACTTTCTTGACTGCGGGGTTTGCCACTACCGCTTTTGCAGCGGGCTTGGCGGCTGGTTTTGCAGCAGGTTTCTTTGCTACGGGTTTAGCTATAGCCATGATGCTTCTCCTTATTTTTCGGTCACTGCACGTCCATACTACGCCAATTAAAAACGAATCGCATTACCTTTTTGTGACGCAGATTCACTTGACACCTGAATTAGTCGTTCATCAATAGTGCTACTTACAAATATCTCACCCGCCGGTGCCACCCACTGTCAAACCATCTATTTTCAAAGTCGGTTGCCCCACGCCCACAGGTACGCTCTGACCTTCCTTACCGCAAGTACCAACCCCAGTATCCAACGCCATGTCGTTGCCTATCATGGAAACCCGCGTCAGCACGTCCGGCCCATTGCCGATCAGCGTGGCACCCTTGACCGGATAGGTCAACTTGCCGTCTTCTATCATCCAAGCTTCCGCCGCAGAGAATACGAATTTTCCGCTGGTAATATCTACTTGGCCACCACCAAAGTTGACCGCATACAGCCCTTTTTTAACAGAACGGATGATCTCTTCGGGTGCCATGTTGCCGTTCATCATCACCGTGTTGGTCATGCGTGGCATAGGGATGTGTGCGTAGGATTCACGCCGTGCGCTGCCAGTCAGCGGCAGGCCCATCAAACGGGCATTCAGCGTATCCTGCAAATAACCGCGCAAAATGCCATTTTCGATCAGTACGTTGCGCTGTGTCGGGTTGCCTTCGTCATCCATATTGAGCGAGCCGCGCCGGTCGGCAATCGTGCCATCATCCACCACCGTCACACCCGTTGCCGCGACTTGCTGTCCAATGCGTCCGGAGAACGCCGAACTACCCTTGCGATTGAAGTCACCTTCCAAACCGTGCCCGATAGCCTCGTGCAACAAAATCCCCGGCCAGCCGGAACCAAGTACCACGGTCATGCTGCCTGCGGGCGCTGGGCGCGCATTGAGATTGGTGACAGCCTGATGTACCGCCTTCTGTGCGTAATCCTGTAATATTTCGTCGCTGAAATAGGCGTAATCGAAACGCCCGCCACCGCCTGCACCGCCTTGCTCGCGGCGACCATCCTGCTCGGCAATCACCTGAATCGAAACCCGTACCAGCGGACGGATATCCGCCGCCATCATGCCATCGTGCCGCGCCATCAACACCACCTCGTATTCTCCGGCAAGTGAAGCGGTGACTTGTGTCACGCGAGGGTCAAGGCTGCGCGCATACTTTTCCATGCGCTCCAGCAATTTCACCTTTTTTTCATCATTCAAAGATGCAATCGGGTCGTGAGGAACATACAGTTGTGGCACATTAGCACGAGACACCGCTTGTGCACGATGCTCACCACCTTGCGCTGCGATGGCGCGGGTGGCCTCAGCCGCTGAGTTAAGCGCAGGTAAGGTGATGTCGTCAGAGTAAGCAAACGCGGTTTTTTCACCCGAAACCGCACGCACACCCACGCCTTGGTCTATGTTAAAACTTCCGGATTTGACTTCACCTTCTTCCAGAGACCAGCTCTCGGTACGAGAGTACTGAAAATACAAATCGGCATAATCCACCTGGTGCGACATGATGCCGCCAAGAACACCTTGTAAAGCTGGGACATCAAGCCCATAAGGCATGAGTAGAGTACTCGTCGCGGTGTTAAATATGCTGCCCGATTCTGGGCTGGAAGTGCTAGGGATTGAGTCTGGCTTCATGGATTTTACGCTTAAGCAAAAGATGCCTGATGATACCAGTTGGACGGTTTGCTGCCGCTAAGGAATTTCCGCAAAAAACACTAATAACACAATGCCTAATTGCTTGGCTCGCCACGCACAGTGCAGTGTGCATCTTTGAACGGACCACTATAGCTGTTAAATCGCCCCGCACCTTGTTGCCAACCTTCGCCGGGCCAGGCTTGTGCGCAGATCACATCACCATCTTGGATACTTTCCCATTTATACCAAGGGGCAGCCGCAGCCAAGGCATAGCAACCACAACCAAGTAACAATATAAAAATCACTGCTTTAATTTTTGTCATGACAAATTCTCCCTAACTGTAGGAATTCTTAGCATTCATGCATGGTGCGGTGCTTCAACGCTGGCAAACTCAACCGCAAACTGGCTTGATACGCGGGATTGATACCGGCAATTACTACGCCAGAGCCTTTAGGCAGCCTATCCAACACCACGCCCCACGGATCAACAATCATGCTATTACCGTGCGTTTCCCGCCCAGACAAGTGATAACCACCTTGCGCAGGAGCTAACACGTAGCACAAATTCTCTATAGCACGAGCGCGAACCAGAGTCTCCCAGTGCGCTTTACCAGTAGTGTCGGTAAAGGCGGATGGAATGATAAGCAAATCCACCTCGCCCATCGCACGATATAGCTCTGGGAAACGCAAGTCATAGCACACAGACAGACCAATAACACCAAACGGAGTTTCCAACACCACGATGCCATCACCTGGCTCTATGGTGTCTTCTTCGCGGAAGTGTTCGTTGCCCAAATCCAGTCCAAACAGATGAATCTTGTCGTAACGCGCGGCCAACTTACCGTTGGGTTCGAACACCAAGCAGGAATTGCGTACTTTGTTGGCGACGCTGGCTTTCAGAGGAATGGTACCGCCTATTAGCCAAATACTGTGCTTCTTGGCCATTCTGGACAAAAATTTCTGAATTGGGCCATCGCCTTCCTGTTCGCGCGCTTTGATTTTGTCGGTATCTTTCAGACCCATGATGGCAAAATATTCCGGCAACGCCACCAGCTTGGCGCCTTGCTCCACGGCGATTTCGATGAGCCGTTCGGCTTCAGACAAGTTGGCCGCCACCTGCGGCCCAGAGGCCATTTGGATCCCCGCGACTTTGATCACTCCAGGAACTGAGATCCCGGTTGGTTTTGTGTTTTTTGATTTTATAGGCATGATGCCGATTCTCTAATGTTTTCCAATACTTAGCAATGGTAATAATTCACTAACTACCGTCCTAGGGGGTTACTAAGCGGAAACGCTTTTTTCTCCGGCGCTTCTTTCACTTCGCGCGGTTCATCCCACGTACCCACAATATCGTATTCATAACTGACCAGTTTACTCAACGGATCTTTGAATAGTTTTTGCGCGATATAAGCACCCGCCGCTACCGCAGGTCCGCCCGCCAACGCTGCCAGAGATAGGCTGTCGGAAATGGAAGGTTCCACTTTGACGTGCAGATTCTGCGTTTCTCTGGTCAGATCGGTGTCGCCACTGATATTCACTTTAGCGGCAGCGCCTTCCATCACGAAGTTATCGCTACGCATCACGCCTTGAGTAATTTTCACGTCACCGGCAATCTTGTCAAAAGCAAAGCCAGAGCTAAATACATCTCTAAAATCCAACACCAACCGTCGTGGCAGATTTTGCAGACTGACGACACCCAGCAATCGTCCCACGCCTGGCTGTAGCTTCAGAAATTGTCCCTTATCCACATTGAGAGAAAAATCCCCGCTCAAGGCCGTTGGTGCGAATGCTTGCGGACTATCCGGCCATGTCAGATTGCCTTTCAAGGTGGCTGTACTGCCTTTGATCATGCCTGGATAGCCAAATCGCTCCAAGGTTTTGCCCAAGTCGGTCACGTCCATATCCAGTCGCAATCGGGTGCTGGAATTATGCCGCCAGTTGCTCCACACACCAGACATATCAGCCACAAAGTCTGAATTTTCTATACGTAGCGCTTCCAGATTCCAATTGCTGGCTTCGTGTATAGCGCGCAATTCCAGTTTGCCGAGTTTTTTACCCTTGGTTTCAAACTGATTTGCAGTCAGCGTAATGGAAGGATAGTCATGTGGATTGGCAACCTCGGCATCAGATTTTGCGCCAATCGTAGCCGGTGTGACATCGGGCACGATGAGCGAATCCAATTTGGCAATCACATGACCATTGCCTTGTGGCAACCAAGTCAGTTCTCCATTGATTTCGCGACTTTTGACAGTAGTTTTCCACACGTCCCCCTCAGTTTTCGCGTCAAGTTGCACTTCGTTCCAGCGGCGGCCAAACGCATCCAGCACGCCAACTTTCAACTTGGCGCTGGTCAAAGCAGGCATCGCGCCAGTGGATTTGCTCTCCAGCACATCTAGCCAATGATCCACATTCAAACCAGGCAAAGACCCTCCCACCGTAATACCGCGCGCGAGTGCTGCCGGATGCGGATCGCCGCCGAAACGAATATCACTGCGCTCAACGCGCATCGCCAAGTCTTGCTGACTGCGCGCCAGCTTCATCGAGAACAGCTTATCGCCGTAATTGATCACTGCTGTATCGCCATCCGCTCCTAGCTTGTGTTCCAAATGTAGCGGTGCCTTGGCTTCAGCAGCTTTGTCAAATGGCGCAGGTAAACTGCTCGCCATCCCTACCAAATCGGGGAAATCAATGGAAAAATCACTATGTTTGTTGTGCAGCGTTATCTTGCCCTGCCAATCCGCAGTACCGTAAAGGCGATTTACCAAAGGATGATTGATTGCTTGTCGCAAACCTAAATGATTGAGCTTGCCGCGCGCCAATAAATCTACACGGCCGCCCTGCCCACTACTCATATTAAACGCCACCGGCCCGCCCCACACCTGTGCTTGCACCGCCTTGGCCTTGATGGAACTCTCGGTAAAATTCAATACGCCGTTGATGCGCTGCAAAATCGGCCATTCGCTATCGCCATCCAGCGTACCATTAGTAATAGCGTAGCTCCCGCTCACCTTGCTGGCATCCACGTTATCGAGCGGAATACTCATCTTCACCATTGAGCGACCTTGACCAGCGCCCTTCATGCCCTCAGTAAAACGGTGTGTCGCTTCTAGGATTGGACTTTGTGCCACAAATTTTAGACCATCGTCCACGCCGCCCTGCATCTGACCTTCAACATTCAGCACAGGATGATCCACCCCCAAGGCATTGATACGCGCCGTAGTGTTGCTGAGTTGGAGACCCAATAGGTGGCCTTGCATCTCAGACAGCAGCATCTTGTTCTCAAAAAACTTCATTTTTAGCTTTAGACCTTCCAGTTTAGGCCAAGCGCTGGCGTAATCTATCAGCGTGTCGCTCAGATTCGCGGTAACACTGAACTCACCAGTCTTGCCACCAATA
Source organism: Methylophilaceae bacterium (assembly GCA_025362115.1). Classification (GTDB taxonomy): domain Bacteria; phylum Pseudomonadota; class Gammaproteobacteria; order Burkholderiales; family Methylophilaceae; genus CAILHX01. The sequence goes on along the minus strand of JANYIK010000159.1, from coordinate 3,333 downwards.
TAGGGAAAGTCGTTCAAATGACCTTTGAGCTTGATTTTCACGTCGTCGGCACGCCCAGCCAGAATAGAAGTGTCCAGCCAGTACAGGGTATCCTTATTCAACAGCCGCGGGTAATACAAGATGGCGTATTTGAGGTCGAAATCGCTCACATTGCCACTTAAATCCATGTAGCCACCCTTAACGCCATCATCGCGATAGTTCGCGTTCACCACCCCTTTCAAGTGCGGAGTAGCCAAGGCGAAATCGGCCACTTTTATGTCCAGCGCCTCGCCGTGACGCTTCCAGTTGAGTTTTGCGCTCACACTATCAATCGGGATCGGCTGGCGCAACAGCTTGGGCATTTGCAAACTGGAGCTGCGTGATTGCAATGCCAACTCTCCATGATTTTCGTCAGCATCCAATGTGCCGGAAAGTCCGGAAAAGCCAGGAATATCTTCCACTGGCTGCACACCCACATCGCTGAAATCAGACCGTATCGCATACTTCTCCAACTTATCCTTACCGGTCTCCCAACTAGCATTCAATTTGCTCAGATGCCCCACCAGTGCCAGCGCCGCTAATCTTTGCTTGGCACCTTCACTCAGGCTGAAATAATCGGCCAAGGCGACGATGGGTTGTAGCGCCAGTTCGTCCACTTTCAGCTCACCGGTTGTGGACGCGGCTTTCTGCTCAAACCGCGCACTGCCATTGCGTAGCGTGAGACCTTGGTCTGCGTCTAAAGATAACTTGGTCGCAGCAAACTCAAATCCTTGCTTACTGCGCCGCCAATCCAGTCGGCCAGTAAGTTGCTGCAAATGCAACGGCAACTTCTCTGAATGCGGTTGTGCCACCACATTGGCCAATGCCAAGTCTGCAGTTACATGCTGGATAGCGCTGTCAGAGAATTCCAGCCAGGCACGCATCGCCCCAGCGCCTTGCTGAAACGCCTGTGGTAAATCCAGCCAAGTACGCCAAGCGGAAATCTCGGTACCCTCAGAAGCCGCATACACCATGCCGTGCCAATGCGAGGTTTGACTAACATCGCCGCCATACAACTTGCCGCGTATGTCTATCGAATGAGAATCGCCTACAGATGGCTGCGCCGTCAGGCCAAAGCGGTGGTAATCCAGCAAGCTTCTGGTGAATGGGCTTTCGATAACCAGATTCAGTTTTTCCAAACTCAGGGGCGGCGCTTGGCGCATATCATCTTGCCAAACCACGGCGGCATTACGCACCGTGATTTCCTGCTGGCGCAGCAGCCAGTTGGGGAAATCCGGCTTAGCCGCAGTATTCATGGAAATCCCCGCAACATAAATGGTGCCGTCTTTTTCGCGCCTCACGGTGAGCCGTGGCTCATGGATGACCAAGTTGGACAAGCGCGCTTCGCCCACCACCAAACTCAGCCAAGAAAGCTCGGCTTCAACGTAATCAAACTGCAAGGCAGGGCGGCCTGCTTGGTCGTAGATGTCTACTTTGTGCAAATCAAACTGCGGATTGAGGCCATTCCAGCCAGCACCGATGTCGCCTATGGCGACCTTTTGACCAATCAGTTGACTCGCTTTTTGCGCGATGGTCTCACGGTAGTCCTTGACGTGCGGCAACACGAAATAGCGCAGTCCCAACACCACCACGGTAATGACGATAATCACGCCCCACAGCAAATAAGTTGTCGCGGCGTAGAGCCAAATTAAAGATTTTTTTACCATGTACTTGTTGTGATAAATCGTTGAGTGCAGCTAATCAGCACGGAGTATTTCATTAGGGTGCGCGTTTGGTCAATGCCAATCACACTAAAAGCCTTACAATAACGCCTTTTTGTCGCATTTCGACGACCCTCATTACAATTCATTTGCTACATTTGTTTTTACTCTATGATCCAATTTAGGAATCTCCAGTTTGGCCGTGGCAGCAAAGTTTTAGTTCAACACGCCTCGTTGCAACTCCATCCTCAGCAAAGGATAGGCCTCACCGGAGCCAACGGCACTGGCAAATCCAGCTTGTTCGCATTGCTGCGTGGCGAGTTGCATGCGGAATCCGGTGATTGCGAGATTCCCACCAACTGGGTCATCGCCCACGTGGCGCAAGAGACTCCTGCACTGTCCCGTCCCGCGCTGGAATTCGTGCTGGATGGCGATGCCGAATTACGCTCTATCGAAACCGCCTTAGTAGAGGCTGACGGTCACCATCTCGCCGAACTACATACACGGCTCAACGACATCGGCGGTTATGCCGCACCATCACGCGCCGCCACGTTGCTGCATGGCCTAGGATTTACTGATGCCGATTTCACCCGCCCCGTTTCTGATTTCTCCGGTGGCTGGCGTGTACGGCTCAATCTGGCGCGCGCTCTGATGTGCCGCTCCGATTTATTGCTGCTGGATGAACCTACCAACCACTTGGATTTGGACGCGGTACTGTGGCTGGAAAGCTGGCTGCAAAGCTATCGCGGTACGTTGATATTGATCTCCCACGACCGCGATTTTCTCGATGCCGTGGCCGAGTATATTTTGCATATCGAGCAACAGACGCTCACCCTGTATCGCGGCAATTATTCCGATTTCGAGCGGCAACGCGCAGAAAAGCTCGCGCAGCAACAATCTCTCTACGAACGTCAGCAACGCCAGGTAGCGCACCTGCACAGCTATATAGACCGCTTCCGCGCCAAAGCTACCAAAGCCCGCCAGGCGCAAAGCCGCATCAAGGCGCTGGAACGCATGGAACTGGTCTCCGCCGCACACGTGGACAGCCCGTTCGACTTCAGCTTCCGCGAACTGGACAACCCGCCAGACCCGCTGCTGGTGCTGGATGACGCCGCAGTGGGCTATGGTGATACCACGACGCTTAAGGACTTGGCACTCACCCTGCGTCCCAACGAAAGGCTAGGGCTACTGGGAAGGAATGGTGCAGGTAAATCCACACTGATTAAACTGCTGGCCGATGAACTCAAACTTAAATCCGGCAAACGTGTGACGGGCAAAGAACTGAAGATAGGCTACTTCGCCCAACATCAACTGGAACAACTGCGTGCAGATGAATCGCCCTTGCAACACATGCTGCGGCTCGCTCCCAATGTGCGTGAGCAGGAACATCGTGATTATCTCGGCGGGTTCGATTTTCGTGGTGATATGACTGTCACCCCCTGTGGCGGGTTTTCCGGCGGCGAAAAGTCGCGCTTGGCATTAGCCTTGCTGATATGGCACAAACCGAATTTGCTGCTGCTCGACGAACCCACCAACCACCTGGACCTGGAGATGCGCCACGCACTAAGCATGGCGCTGCAACAATACGACGGTGGCGTAGTACTGGTCTCGCACATTGGGAGCGAGCCGCAGCATGTGTTGCAAGGGCGATTCA
>JANYIK010000138.1 GCA_025362115.1 Methylophilaceae bacterium | reverse complement strand
TGGGTCATCGGCCAATATCGCCGCCGCTATAAACGCTGGAACCGCACCGCGTACAAGCTCACCAAAGTCGCCTTGATTGCAGGGCTGGTAGCGCTGATCTGGTTTGCCTAAGTCAGCGCAATCACCAAGTAAGTCACATACATCGCCCCATTCACCCACACATGCCACACTTTAAGCTGGCCGCGGCTCACTGCCCAACGTAGCCAAATCGCTGCCAGCAAAGTAATAATCACCCCTGCCAGCACCTCGTGACGCGGCTCCCAAGGGGTAAGCATAATGCCTATCGCGGGCAGCAAAGTGCCTTGAAACACCATCGCGCCGGTGATGTTGCCGAATGCCAGCGTGTCTTTGTGTTTGCGCACCCACAAAATGCTGTTAATTTTCTCCGGTAATTCGGTAGCAATCGGAATAATCAGTAAAGAGAGCAGCAGCGCAGAGATGCCGAGGATGGTGGAGGCTTGTTCTACACCGTTGATAAAGCCTTTAGCACCTGCGACCAATAAAGCGAGCCCCAATGCAATCTGTAGCACGATGACGATGATGTTATTGGGCAAGCCGATGCGGCATAAAAACATCGGGGCTTCGGCTTCTGTTCCGTGGCCTTCCGCCACCAAACTTTTTGAAGCACGCAAGGTCATCATGATGTAGATGAAGTAGGTCAACACCAATGCGGCCGCCAACGCAAAGCGCATCACCGGCAAGGTGTGCGGGATAAATAAAGCCAAGGTAGCAAAAGCGAAAGCGAGGATAAAGAAATTCAAGTCTCGTGCGAACCCGGTTTTTTCAGGGTTGAAATGCCCATTCACCCCACGCTTGGCCAGTACCGCAAACGCCAATAAAGAAATAGACAAGGTGGAAAGCATCAACGGCGCACCCAATATGGCACCTACGCCGATTTCTTCGTTCACATGCGCGTTGGCGGTGCCTGCGGTCAGCGCCAGTATTGGCACCAAGGTTTCTGGCAGCGCCGTACCTACCGCAGCAAAAAGTGAGCCGGTGACACCTTCTGAAATCTTGAGTTTTTCACCCAGATGTTCTAATGCATTGGTGAAAACTTCGGCAGCAATTAGAATCACTACCAACATGATGACCAGCGTGACGAAAACCATGATGTCCCCTAAAAAATTATCCGTAAATTTAGCAGTGCTAGATTTTAGCTTGATTTCCCATGCCTAAACTCAAACTTTCTCCAACAGGCTTGGTCGAGGGGGGGCGTTTTATCCATTCGCCCAATCAAAACGCGCGACCTGACGGCATGGCGATAGATCTTATCGTGATTCACAACATCAGCCTCCCTCCCAATGAATACAAGGGTGATGGCGTGATACAGCTATTTACCAACTGCCTTGATCCAAACGAGCACCCCTACTATCGTGAAATCTATCAGCGCAAGTTATCATCGCACTTCTTCATCCGTCGTGACGGTGAACTCATTCAATTTGTACCTTGCAATGAACGTGCTTGGCACGCCGGGGTCTCAAACTGGCAAGGGCGCGACAACTGCAATGATTTTTCCATAGGCATAGAACTGGAAGGTTCCGACTTTGAGCCATTTGAAACAGCACAATATGTCACACTGTTGCAACTGATAGACACGTTAAAATGCGCCTATCCGATTACCTCCATCGCAGGGCATAGCGATATTGCCCCCGGACGCAAAACTGACCCGGGGGAATTTTTTGAATGGGACAAATTGCAATCATGAGTATCTTAACCAAGCGCCCCATTGGCTTGTTACCAGCCATACTGGCCGCACTGATGTTCACGGCGTGCGGCAAAAATCAAGAAGCTGCGACACCAGCAGCGCACCCCCCTGCACTCGTCACTGTCACCCAATCAGCCAGCAAAACACTGGAAATCACGGAGCAATCCGTCGGTAACATGGAGAGTTTAATCAACCCCGGTATGGGCGCAGAGGTTTCCGGCAAGGTGCTCACAGTACTCGCGCACTCGGGACAGACCGTGAGAAAAGGTCAGTTACTGGCGATTCTGGATGCCACCGATTACGTGCTACAACAGCGCGAGGCACGGGCTGAAATCGGCCGTATTGAGGCGCTGTTAGACAATCAAGGTCGCATGGTGGAGCGTAACCAAACACTGGTAAAGAAAAACTTCATTTCACAGAATGCGTTGGACACCACCACCACCGAGCAAAATGCCCTGCGCGAACAACTGGAAGGTGCCAAAGCACACTTGGCGACGGTGGATCACAACAGTAGTAAAACCCGCGTCATTTCGCCGATTGATGGACGAGTGGAAAAACAACTGGTATCACCTGGTGATTTTGTCAAACAAGGCGACGCACTGTTTGAGCTGATAGGCACACAACGTTTGCGCGCCCATTTACCATTCCCTGAAGGTGTCGCCGCCAAACTGCATTCAGGCCAAACCGTGCGTCTGACTACACCTACCGTGCCGGACAAAGTGTTCACCTCCGCCATCAAGGAAATCAAGCCGCTGATAGGCGACAACCGTTCAGCCGATGTGATTGTGGACGTAGTGGATCAACAAGGCTGGCAAGGTGGTGCGAGTGTCAACGCCGCCGTGGTGCTGGGCGAGCATAAGAATGCCGTGGTCGTGCCAGAAGCCAGTGTAGTGCTACGCCCTGCCGGTGAGGTGGTATATGTTATTTCTGCCAACAAAGCGCAGCAACGCATTGTGAAAGTGGGACTGCGACAGGATGGTGTAGTAGAGATTACCGAGGGATTAAAAGCAGGAGAAACAGTGGCGGTAGATGGTGCCAGCTATTTGACGGACAAGGCGGATGTCAGTGCGCAACAAAGCAAATAATGCATCACACTACATCCTCCTCCCACAAGGGGAGAGGAAATAAACCATGACCCTACCCGAACTCTCCATCAAACGTCACGTCTTCGCCTTCATGCTATCGGCGGTGCTGGTGCTGTTTGGCGTGATCAGCTATCAGCGCATAGGCGTGGATCGCTTTCCGCTCATCGAATTTCCCATCATTTCCATCTCCACCACCGAAAAAGGCGCAAACCCGGAAATCATAGACGCCAGCATCACCAATATCATTGAGACCTCGGTCAACAGTGTGCCGGGCATCGAGCATATCCAGTCCATCTCCAGCCCCGGTGTTTCTACCGTTACCATCACCTTCAGCCTGGACAAACGCATTGACGTTGGTTTTAACGAGGTTCAAGCCAAGGTCAACCAGGTGTTGCGACGCTTGCCAGAGGATGCTGACCCACCGGTGGTAGCTAAGGTAGAAACCGGCGCCTCGCCCATCATGTGGCTGGCCTTGCGCGGCGACCGCACCAATCAGC
>JANYIK010000062.1 GCA_025362115.1 Methylophilaceae bacterium | reverse complement strand
GGTGCGGCATCCGCACCGTTTAGCTTGAGGAGTGGGGCGAGGAAGTTCGGGTTTAAGCAAGGTGACGCGCTGATGGTGTTTGCACTGCCGAAATAGGAATTCTAGGGTAGGGAAAGTTTTGGTTGCCCCGCAGTACGCCTTTGGCTCCGTGCGGGCTATGCTTGCTCTATGCGACGGTGCAGTTGATTAAATGGCGTCCATCTGCCTAAAATGCAGGCAATTTCCTAATCGGTAAAAGGCAATAATGGGCAAAACTAGGAAGGCTACATGACGATTCCCGCTAGTGTGCTGCGGGTTGAGCAGCGTATTCTGATGATTCGTAATCAGAGAGTCATGGTGGATGCTGACCTTGCCGAACTCTACGGTGTGCCAACAAGGCGACTCAACGAACAGGTGAAGCGCAATGCCGAGCGTTTTCCCGCAGATTTTGTGTTTCAACTGACCGCCGAAGAAAAAGCAGAGGTGATCGCAAATTGCGACCACCTCAACAAGCTCAAGTTTGCTAAAACGCCGCCCTTTGCTTTCACCGAACACGGTGCAATCCAAGCCTCCAATATTCTCCATAGCCCACAGGCTGTGGAGATGGGCGTGTATGTGGTACGCGCTTTTGTTCGCCTGCGTGAGGCGCTAGCTTCAAGCCGCGAATTGGCGGCCAAGCTCGATGCCTTGGAGCAGAAAACAGAATTGCTTTCTCTACAGCATGAAACCTTGAACAGCAACACACGGGCAAAGTTTAAGCAGGTTTTTGAAGCGCTGCGCCAACTGATGACCCCACCAACCGAACCACCCAAGCGCCCTATCGGGTTCATCAGGCCGGAAGAGAAGTAACAGGTGTTTGCCACCGCGCCCGCAAAGAATCCGGGAACGATGCCGGTTGTGACAGCGAGGTAGAGAAAGTTTGGGTTGCCCCGCAGTACGCCTTCGGCTCCGTGCGGGCTACGCTTGCTCACCAAGACGGTGGTCAGTCCTACTCATTGGTTGTACACCACCTTCCGGCGTTCTATCCACATGATGCAGTCCGCGTAGGGCGCAATAACCAACGGGCATTGCGCCGTATGACACATGCCCTAAATTAGTCCTGATACCCCAATTGATCTTCATTACCGCCAGCCCAATCCACCGGATACCTACCATCGGTAACAAGATGATGAAATGTCGAATATGACCAATCAGCCACACACCTAACCAAACCGTGTTTCACCGGATTGATATGTACATAGTCCATGTGCGCCTGATAGTCGCGCTCATCGCGAATCAGGTGTTCCCAATAGCGCCGCTGCCAGATGCCGCGTTCGCCACGCCGCAAACGTACGGACGATAGGCTTTCCGAGCGTGGCATGGCTTTGGAGAAGTTGATTTTTATTAATCTTAGGCGTGTCGCAAAGTCTGCATCGTCTATTGGTAATTCAATGATGCAATGGAAATGATCGGGCAAGACTACCCATGCATGAATGCGGAAAGGGTGCCTTAGCCTGACTTCTTTAACCGCAGTGCGTAGTGTTTCGATGTGCCGGATGAGCAAGTCATTCCCTTGCCGCTGCAATAGATTAACGGTGAAGAAATAGGTTCCACCCGGATGCCCGGTGCGTCGGTAATCAGGCATGATGCCAGTATTGTGGAAGTCATCATCCGGCGCAATGCCTTTCAGTTATTGCGCCCTACGCGGGCTACATCGCACAAGCCAACTACGCACAGTGGAAACAAGATGTCAGTCCTAAAAATCTACAGAATTTTCTGAGATTTGCAGAGGACATCTACACCCGTTCGGCAAGCAACGGCGCACTCATATGGCAAAAACCGGGAGGGTTTCAGGGCGACGCAAATGTCATTGCAGAATTTGGTAATCCGCGAATGATATTAAATATGGGTCTTAGGAAGTTAAAGTGGTTTCAATCTCAATAAATTGAGTAGTTCAAGGTAAAGATTATCACGGCGATGATTAAAGCGATATTCGGTTTCTTTCAGGTGCAAATAGAAGGTGTGCTTAGGCACGCCATTGAACTTGCTCAATCGTCGTTTAGCATAGCTCCAGAACGACTCAATACCGTTGATATGCCGTTCACCCTTGGCAAACTCATTGTGGCTATGATGCACTCTAAAATGCCTATCAAAGCCGATATCCACCAAACCATCATAACCACGCCAACCATCCGAGTGAATCACCGTGCTGGGTTCTACACGTCCTCTGATAATGGCTTGCAGCGTGGCCTTAGAGCAGTCTGGCACAATCTCGGTATACACTTTACCCTGCCGTTTCAACAAGCCAAACACGATGGTCTTGCCATAAGCGCCTCGTCCACGCTTACCGCGAACACGTTGCGCCCCAAAGTAAGACTCATCCACTTCTACCGCGCCTTGCAACGGCGATTCCCGCTCACAAGATTCTGCCATGCGCTGTCGTACTTTAAGAAAAATACCGTTCACAGAACGCAACGAGATACCCGTCAATTGAGCGGTGCTGGTGGCCGTAAAATCCAGTGCAAAACCCCGAATAAGCTGTCTGAATTTAGCCTCGCTGATTC
>JANYIK010000037.1 GCA_025362115.1 Methylophilaceae bacterium | reverse complement strand
CAACAACCATTGCATATCGGCCGGGTTGGCGAGTTGCTCGGCCAGGGTTTGCGCCAGCGGGAAAGCCTGCTGAGTGGTAGTTATATTTTTCAACACCGGGCTGGGGCGCAACTCGCGCTCCCCGGCTTTGCGCGCCCAGGAAAATACAATCTCAGGCGCAGAGCACAATAAACGTTGATGAATCGTTAAAGCGAACTCGGTCTGTACCTGGCTGCATGAGTTGGGAGATTTTGCCTTGCGCTGTGATTCCGCCGGTAGCAATGGGTTGGGTCGCGCAGGCGGCGGCCAGATATGGTCATTCATGCCCATCACCCAGAGCGCATCTAGCGGCTCAGCAGTCGCCTCCAGCATGCCCATCACCTGCACTTGCGGCGTGTGTGCGGATTCCGGCTGAAAGATGCGATCACGCAGCAAACGTGACAATTGCCGCAGCGCATCGCTGCCGGTCATCTTCCCCAATAGAGAGTCAAGCTCGGCAAAGGCTTGCAAGGTTTCCCGCCAGGCCTGCCGCGCCTGGAATTCATGGCTGGAAAGGCTGCGCTCGCCCGGCCAGTGCGCCGCTTCCAGCACGCCTGCGAACACCTGTACCCAGCCGGAAGCCAGTTGCCGAACGGTCACGATCTTGTGCTGCAGTGCTTCAAGGTGGGCAATGAGTTTCGCCACCCCTCGACCTGACTCCCTCCCCTTTTCAGGGGGAGGGCTGGGGTGGGGGTACGAAGCTGGAAAGTTTTCACCCCCATCCCCACCTTCCCCCTGCGAGGGGGAAGGGGCCGTGAGCTGCGCCTTTCTCGCAAAGCGGATGAATTGGTCGAGCGTGATGGTGGCTGGCAGTTTGCGCCGCATCTGGGCATCCAGCCGGGCGCGGGCATCGGCCTCAGTGATACCAAGTGACCAATAACTGTCGCGCAGCAGCGCGCCTGTCTCCTGTTGTGAAATGCGGTAGCTGAATGCCAGCCGCAGCAAGGCCAGAGCCGTGGCGATGACCGGGATTTCCGCCAGCGGCTGACCCAAAGAAAAATCATACAAGCGCGGAGTTTCGGCATGGGCAGGGTGGATGGCTGCGGGGTGCAGCACGTCATCCAACAAACTCTGCAAAATGCTGCGCAAGGTCGCCAGCTCCGGCACCACGATGGCCAGCCGCGCCTGTGGGTTGTGTTGCAACTTCTGCTGAACCCAATAGATTGCTGCGCGGCACTCCGCCTCAGCTTCGTCAAAACCCTGTTGCATGGGGTTGGCTGCAGGTTCCTGCCCTAACTGCAAATGCTCTACCTCGCAGCGTTGCGCCAACACATCAAACAGCTTTTGTTCCAGCGGGTTGATGCGGTCAAAGCCCGCCAGGGCAATGGTTTGCGGCAACTTGGCATGTGCCAGCCAGCCAATTTGCAGCGCCAGCAAGCGTGGCTCTTCCAGCGCGTCGTGCTTTTTACATAGCTCGCGGAAAGCGGCACGCCAGCGCAGGAACTGGCGCGTCTCATCTGTTTGCAAAGATTCAGGGAAATGCACTCCCCAAGCCTGCATCAAGGCGTTGGCCTCCATCGCCGATTCCGCCATGCCGCCAACATCAAACAAAGCATTCTGACCAGTGGTCGATTGGCTGATGACCTCTTCCCACAACAGGCGCTCGGTCATGCCGCTCACCACACGACGCGGGATTTCATCAGGAGCAATGATTCCGCCCAGCAAGGCCTGTTCGATGATGGATGTCAGCCATTGCGACAGCGTCAGCACCTTGGGTGGTTGCCACTGCGTCAACCCGGCTTGTTGCTGGGCCTTGGCATGAGATGCCCGCAGGCTATGCGCGAGGCGGGCGGTAGAGCACAGAATTAGGGAAGCGGTCATGAATTAGCGATAAACTTCGCGCCTATGTCCAATCTCCACCACCAGCACCAGCAATACCCCTTTTTGAATCTCGCAAATCACACGAACATCACCTACACGGTAGCGCCAAAAGCCGCCCAAAGCACCGGTTAACACTTTGCCTGTGCTGCAAGCGTCATCCAATGGCGCGATGCGCTGATCCATGTAATCAACGATTCGTCTCGCGATTGGCCGATCTAGTTTGCTGAGTTGATTCTTAGCTGTATCCGTGTACTCAATAGTCCAAACCATCAGTCATTTAACCCAAGGTCTTTTCTGACATCGGCTGCCGAATGAATCGCCTCTTGCCCCTTTCGCACACGCTCCAACACCTCAGCGGCAAGGTAGTAATCCTCCAAATCCTCCATCCCGCTTTCAATAATCTGGCGCAGATAAAAAGCTTTGGTGCGGCCAGTTTGCGTGGATAAAAAATCAAGGCGTTCCTCGATATCTGGGTTAAGTCGAATTGAAGTTGCCATGTCTAGAATTCCCTTTGAATACGTGTATTCACTATATCACAAAAACAGCTTAACCCCTTAGGCTAAAATACAATGACTATGGCAGATCAAAAGAACTACATCACGCCGGAAGGCTACGCGGTGCTTAAAGCCGAGTTCGACCAGCTCCATAAAGTGGAACGTCCCGGCGTGGTGAGGGATGTGGCCTGGGCGGCATCCAACGGCGACCGTAGCGAAAACGCAGATTACATCTACGGCAAGCGCCGATTGCGGCAGATAGACGCACGATTGAAATTTCTCTATCGGCGGATTGACCTGGCCGAAGTGGTGGATGCTACCAAACAGCAGAGTCTGGAGAAGGTATATTTTGGCGCTTGGGTGACGCTGTATGCCATCAGCAAAGATGAGGAGATCACTTACCGCATCGTGGGGCAGGATGAGCTTGACCCGTCATTGGGTCACATCAGTTGGGTGTCACCATTGGCCAAGGCGATGCTGGGCAAGGGTGAAGGTGATGTACTGCGGGTGGTGACACCGGGCGGCGAAGAAGAATACGAGATTACCGCCATCAGTTACACGGTGCCCGCCAACTAGCTTCGATACACCTTCCGTTCGCCCTGAGTGCCGCGCATAGCGCGGTTATCGAAGGGTAGACGGAAGATTACTCAGCACGAACGGGTTGAATCAGAGTTGCCTTAAGCTTGCAGTGCTAGGAAATTCACTAACGACACTGGGCCATGCTTTTCTGTGCTTGTGAACACGGCGCTTTGTGGCCGTGCTTTTTGAGCGTCTTGACGGTCTTGTGGTAACCGGACTTTACCGAATTCCCCGCTTTTTCCATCGTTCCGGGTTCTTTCTTGGGTGCAGGCTTCTGTTCAGGGTCAGCGGCGCTCGCGACGGTAGTAGCCAGCACCAATAGTAACGTTATCCATAGATGTTTCATCTCATGTTCTCCCAACTGGTTTCAGGAATTACCGGCGTGTTAAGCCGCGGCTTGCACTTGCATCGGAAACTCGCTGTCTGCACGGCCTTCAAACAAGTCTACCGTGCGCGGACAACGAGTGAGTTTGGTCTTGTGTTTATGTTTGGTCTTTTTTGACGCGGCGAGGTTGACGTAGGGCGTTTCGCTTACCCGGAAATAACCACTGGTTTCCAGCTTTTCAGCGACGGTTTCAAAGATGCTGCTGGGGTTATCCAGGTTCTGCAAAGTGAGCAATCCGTGGCGGTCTATATTCAACACGAGATACACCGCCATACCGCCGGTCTTTTTGTGTTTGCCCCAAGTTTCGCCTACGTGTATCTGCATGGGATTAGTTTAACCCAAAAGTTGGGTTTTAAGCCACAGGAAAACCCCTCACCCCAACCCTCTCCCACAAGGGGCGAGGGAGTGAAAGCAGGTCGTCATACCGGCGAAGGCCGGTATCCAGTCAAGTTTCTTTTGCGCACATAGTCCGCATACCTCTGCCTGATGCCAGGCTGGATTCTGGCCTACGCCAGAATGACGGAAACTACGAGGTTTGCTGCTCTAGCAAATAACTAGCACCATCATCCTGCCCCAATGTCTTGGTGAGGAACGGCAGGACGGCTTTCAGGGTGGCGTGCAAGGTCCACGGTGGGTTGATGATGAACAGGCCGCTGCCGTGCATACCAAAGCCATCCGGCGTCGGCGTGGTGACTTGCAGACCTACGTGCAACCAGTGGGTGATGTCGAGACGCTTGAGTTTTTCAGGCAGCTCCTGTGACTCCTCCCGTTGCAACATGGGATACCACACGGCATAAGTGCCGGTGGAGAAGCGCTTGAGCGCATCTTTTAGCGTGTTCACCACAGTTTTGTAATCGTCTTTCACTTCATAAGGCGGGTCTATCAGCACCAGTGCGCGGCGCGGCGGTGGTGGCAGATAGGCTTTGAGGCCAGCAAAGCCATCACTGGGTTCAATCTTCACATGGCGATCATGCTCGAAATTCTGCTCCAGCAACTTACTATCCGCGGGGTGCAACTCGAACAGACGCAACCTATCATCAGGCCGCATCAATGCTTGTGCGATGAGTGGTGAGCCGGGATAGTGGAGCAATCCGCCATTGGGATTGAACCGCTTCACCAGTTGCACGTAGTCCTTGAGTGGTTCCGGCAGATTGTTACTTGCCAGTAATTTGGCGATGCCTTCTTCATACTCCGCGTTCTTGACAGCGTGGCTGTGGTCGAGCGCGTATAGGCCAGCCCCGGCATGGGTATCTACCACAAAGTAAGGTTTGGCTTTCTGGTTGAGGTATTGCAGCAGTTGTACTAGTACGAAATGCTTGAGCACATCGGCATGATTGCCTGCGTGAAAGGAATGACGGTAGCTAAGCATGGGAAATTATAGGCGTAAAAAAACCTCGGCGAACCGAGGTTTTTTCAACTGTTCCGAATATTATTCAGGAACGATGTTTGCGGCTTGCTTGCCCTTAGGGCCAGTAGCTTCTTCAAACGTCACGCGTTGATTTTCGCGCAGAGTCTTGAAGCCGTCAGCCTTGATTGCAGAGAAGTGTGCGAAGAGATCTTCACCACCACCATCTGGAGTAATAAAACCAAAACCTTTTGCGTCATTGAACCACTTAACGATACCTGTTGCCATGCTATTTTCCTTAAACTAATTAAATAAATATCTATATGAAATCAAGGGAAATCCTGGCAAAACGTTGTACAACAACTGATACCGAAAATCTGAAACTTGACCCTACAGATTGCCGCATCATACATAACAATCCAAGCATTGCAAACATTTTTCGCAATATTGTTGTAATAAACAATTCAACCACTTAGGAAAAGCCTATTGATTAGAGGCAAATCCTAGTGGCGACTGTGACACTTTACAATGCCAGCAAACCGTTCAGACGACGTACAAAACTCGCCGGATCATCCAGCTGCGCGCCTTCGGCAAGCAGTGCCTGTTCGAATAAAAGGTTGGCCCAATCCTCGAAACGCGCGTCATTGGTTTCATCGCGCAATTTGACTACCAGCGCATGTTGCGGGTTAATTTCCAGCGTAGGCTTGGTACCAGGCGCGTTTTGTCCTGCGGACTTAAGCAAACGCTCCAGATTGGCGCTCATGTCATGCTCACCAGTCACAATACACGCCGGGGAATCGGTCAGGCGGTGCGTCACGCGTACCTCTTTCACCTTGTCACCCAGTGTGGCTTGAATGCGCTCAATAATGGGCTTGAATTCGCCTTCGGCTTTCTTTTGCTCTTCTTTTTCGGCTTCGTCTTCCAACTTGCCCAAATCCAGGTCGCCCTTGGCGACAGACTGCCATTTCTTGCTATCAAAATCGGTCAAACCGCTCGCCAGCCATTCATCCACGCGGTCGGAGAGCAATAATACTTCAATGCCTTTTTTGCGGAAAATCTCCAAGTGCGGGCTGTTCTTGGCGGCGGCAAAGGTGTCGGCGGTGACGTAGTAAATCTTGTCCTGATCTTGTTTCATGCGACTGACGTAGTCTTTGAGTGAAACGGCCTGCACTTCGCTGTCGTCCAGCGTGGAAGAGAAACGCAGCAGGCTGGCGATTTTTTCTTTGTTGGCAAAGTCTTCGCCTGGGCCTTCCTTCATCGCGCGACCAAATTCTTTCCAGAATTTTGCGTAATTTTCCGGCTGGTTCTCAGCCAGGTCTTCCAGCATACCCAGCACTTTTTTCACCGATCCTGCCTTGATGCCTTCGATCTCGCGGCTTTCTTGCAGGATTTCGCGCGACACATTCAGCGGCAAGTCCGCCGAATCAATCACACCCTTGATAAAGCGCAAGTACTGCGGCATCAGTTGTTCCGCGTCATCCATAATAAATACGCGCTTCACATACAGCTTGATACCATGCGCCACCTTGCGGTCATAGAGATCAAACGGCGCATGGGATGGCACGTACAGCAAGGAAATGTACTCCTGCTTGCCTTCTACGCGGTTGTGGCTCCACGCCAGCGGCGCTTCAAAATCATGTGCGACGTGTTTGTAAAACGCTTGATACTGCTCATCGTCAATCTCGCTCTTAGGCCGCGCCCACAAAGCGGAAGCCTGATTGACGGTTTCATCCTCGTCAGTGGCGACTTCTTGCCCATCTTTCCATTCCGATTTTTTCATCACGATAGGCAGCGTGATGTGGTCGGAATATTTACGTAGGGTAGATTTTATTTTCCAGTCGGATAAAAACTCGTCCTCGCCTTCGCGCAAATGCAGTACGACTTCCGTGCCACGACTGGGTTTTTCTACGCTCTCCAGCGTGTAATCGCCCTCGCCTTTGGATTCCCACTGCACCGCCTCGTTACTGCCTGCGCGGCGAGTGGTCAACGTGACCTTGTCGGCAATAATGAAAGAAGAATAGAAACCCACGCCAAACTGGCCAATCAAATTGGCATCCTTGGCTTGGTCACCGGAGAGTTTGGAAAAGAACTCACGCGTGCCGGACTTGGCGATGGTACCGATATTGCTAATGACTTCATCGCGGCTCATGCCTATGCCGTTGTCGCTAACAGTCAAAGTGCGCGCCGTTTTATCAAACGCCACGCGGATTTTCAGTTCGCTGTCATCCCCAAACAGCGCACTGTCGGCCAGCGCCTCAAAACGCAGCTTATCGGCAGCATCACTGGCGTTGGAAATCAGTTCGCGCAAGAAAATTTCCTTGTTGGAATACAGCGAGTGAATCATCAACTGTAGCAGTTGTTTCACTTCGGCCTGGAAGCCCAGCGTTTCTTTTGACGAGCTTTCTTTTTCGGTGGTTTTTTTGGTAGCAGTTTTGGTCATCACAATGGTCTCTCAATAAAACGGAACAGCCCATTAACTATGGGCTGTTTGGGGAATTTCAAGGGG
>JANYIK010000032.1 GCA_025362115.1 Methylophilaceae bacterium | reverse complement strand
GTTCTTGTGGCACTGCGGTGTCTACCAACCAACCCGTTACCTCAGCAGACATCAAGAGTGACCCGTTGTGGATAAATTACAAAGATATTATGGATATTGCGCTGGCGCATGGTTTGGCCGCTTGCACGTCTTTCCCCATACAGAGTCTTGAGGGTAAAGCGATGGGGACTTTTGCGGTATATCACCCGCAACCCCATGACATGACTGAGGATGAAAATGCTTGCTTATCATCAGCAGCGTGTCTGGCGGGCGTAGTGTTGGAGCGAAGACGCAGTGAGGAAAAACTGCAATATCTGGCGCACTACGACGGTCTGACTGCTTTGCCAAACCGTACTTTGTTCACCGACAGATTGCAGCAAACTTTAGCGGGTGCCAAGCGTGACAAGAGAAAGTTTGCGTTGTTGTTTATGGACTTAGACAAATTCAAAATTATCAATGATGAACAAGGCCACGCGGTGGGGGATATGGTGCTGCAAGAGGTGGCCAAACGTCTTCGTCAGTGTGTGCGTGAAATAGATACCGCCGCGCGCATGGGGGGTGACGAGTTCACTGTGCTGATTACCGATGTGCATGATGCCAAAGCACCGGCGCTGGTGGCCAAAAAAATCATCAGTTTGCTATCCACGCCGATAGTGATAGAGGGTACCGAATGTGACCTAGGGGTGAGTGTGGGCGTCAGCTTGTATCCTGAAGACGCACACGATGCTGATGAGTTGATTGTGATGGCGGATGCGGCGATGTATCAAGCCAAAGGCTTGGGAGGTAACGTGGTAGTTTTTCATCAACTACCTCGTGTTGCCGAAGCCCAGACTGAGTGAATCTGATTATCTAAATTTGAGGCGTGCTGCCATACGCGACTTTTTCAGCGCCGCAAATGGGTGTTTAGGCACATAAGCTCCTAGTAATATCAACCCTGCCAGCAATGCCAATATCCAATGCAGTTGAAACGGTGCCACGTCGCGACGTGCCGGTTTTTGTTGTTGCATGGCGGTTTGCACTGCTCGCAGGCTATCCCCACGCACATAAATTGCACTGACCTCTTTTGCCACAGACTGCAAATACTCCTCAGCCAATTTGGAAACAAAGCGGTCGTCTACACCACCCGCCACACTCTCATTACGCGTGCCAAAGTTTTGTTCTGAAATCTGCGCGACACCCGGTTGCAAGGCAAAACTTTCGTTCGACCAATAGCCAATCAACTGATTTTTCTCAGAGTATTTAGGAATAGCCGCGCCTTTGAGGTCGCCTATGCCCACCAGCAACCAGTCATTGCCGCCCTGAAAGCCTTCCAGCTTCTTGGTGTTGAATACGTGTAGTTTCGGTGCTTCTTCGCCATCGGTAAAGAATACCACTTGTACCGGTTCTGGCATGGCGCGTACTGAGCGCGCGATGGAAAACATGGATTCGCGAATGCGGCTATTACCCGACCATGCCATGCGCCATTCCAGGTGTTTGATAGTGTCCTGGATGGCGGCGTAATTGGCGCACACCTCAATCGGTGTATACAGTGGCGCGATGCTCACCCCGGCAAATGGCGCGATACTCACTTTGGTACCGCAAGGCATGGAGGTCACCAAGTCACTCAGCACTTTTTGTGAATAGGCGATGCGACTCACCGGCTTGCCGCCCAGTTTCATGTCTTGCGTGTTCATGCTTTGGCTGATGTCGAGTATCAGCAGATAGCTATAGATATTGTGTTTGAGATTGAGGGTAGGCCTAACCAATGCGAGCACCAGCACCAGCAAGGCTAGCGTTAGCAAAAGGCTGTCACGACGATGCAATAAGTAATCAGCCAGTTTTTGCATCAAGGCAATGCTTTCTCAAAGGTAGGTTTGTTCATGGCAAGGGCTCTTTTGATTATCAGCTTGCTCATGGCAAGCCTACTGGAATATTACCCATAATGATTCCCGGCGTTTCTGAATCGGTCACTCCAGGCGTGGGTGTGGCGGGCAGCATGCCCATCACACGGTCCAGATTGTGGCGCGCGTCCCAGTGGCTGTTGTCCAGTTTGATGGAATTGATATAGGCGGTTTTTGCTTGGCGCAGCAGGTACTCTGCCTCGTTATGGACGGTGAGGTTTACGCCGTTAATCGCCAGTCCGCGCAAGAAAAAAATGTTGCCAACATTGTATTGCACCGCCGAACGCTGGTCAGCATCGCCATGCTCGGCGATTTGCATGAAGATCAGCGTGGCATCTTTGTAACGCTCTGTTTTAGCTAACCAATAGGCGGTGGCAAAGCGCGCCTCATCTGTTTGCTTATCGGTGGCTGGCGGTTTGGAAGTGCTAATCGCAAGGTTAAACGCGTCAATCTGCTTGATTCTAACCAATGAAAACACTGCGCCTACGGCACAAGCGATAGCGATGGTGATCAAACCAACCACCAGTTTTTTGGCGCTAATGCGCGGGAAATTGATGATTAATGCCACGTTCTCACCTCCAGATATTTAACACCCAACAACAGGGCAATCAGCAGTGCCGCCAGAAAATAGCAGTGCGGCGCATAGTCTTTGCCCGGGATTTCTTCAAAATAGTGTATCGGTTTTTTTTCTTTTTGATTGATGTCTTCTATCGCTTGCGCAAGAGATTTTGGGTCTTCTGCCTCATAGGCGTGAAAGGGTGAACGAAAGGTCTTGAAGTAGTCAAAAAGCTCAAACTCTACGGGTAGCGCCCGGTCTTTATAGCCCTCTCTCACTTTATCGTCAAAAATGCTGATCCCGCCCGGCTCGCGCAACACGATCCAGTACAAGGTGATGTGGAACTTGTCCATCCAGTCGCGGATTCTTTGCTGTGCGTCAGCGCCGATGTGGCCTGCGCCGTCAGAAAGCAGAATAATGGCGCGCGAGCCAGAGTCCGGGATTTTTTCAAACAGCGAAGTGCCTAAAGATAGACCAGCGCCGATATTGGTTTGAAATAAAGCCGCTCCGCCAGCGGCTTGTACAGCGGCCAACACCGCTTCTCGGTTTTGCGTGAGCGGTAAGACGTAAGTGGCGGAGTTACTGAAGGTGATCATGCCGAACATGTCGTTTTTGCGTTGACTTACAAACTGTGTCATCAAACGGCTGGCGGCTTGCGATTTGGTTTCCCCCGCTTTGCCACTACTGCTCGCACCAGAGAAGGCATCATCCATACTGGCACTTCTATCCATCACCAGTGCCAGTTGCGCGCCTTCGCCCACTTTGGGAATGTATTGCCGTTCAGTATGCGGACTAGCTACCCCCAGCACGATAAACAGAAGCGCTATCGTAGCGGTGATTTTCAACATGAGACCTATAAAATCGGAGAGCCGATCTTGCGGCAATATTTCCAGCCAGGAATAGGCGCGGTTATGGTGACGTTCCAGCAGCAAAGGCAGGAACGCCAGCGGCATCAATAACAGCATTAAGGGTGAGTAAAAACTCATGCTTTACCTAGTCCGCGCTCAATGTGGCGGCAGTTGAGACAAAATTGACGCAACCAAACTTCAGGATTTTGTAGCCCGCTGGAAGCTGTAGTCTCAAAAAACACGGTGCGCGACAGCAGAAAGAATTGCTCGATTTCGGTCTTGAGTTCAACAAATGGCGCATGTCGGGCGATAAGGCCGTCGGCGTTGAATACACTGACACCAGCGCAAGTGTTCAGCGCCTGGTGCATACGTTCCACGCCTTGCTGTAAACCCTGCGTATCTTTTGGTAGCTTGCGTAGGTCACGATAAGCCTTGGCGAATGCTCCGCCCATGCCAGGCAACCAGTCGTTGGCGGCCAGTATGTAGAGCAAACCGAGCAATGACAGCCCCAAACCTATGGCGAACAACTTGAGACGCTGCTTTTCAGATGCGACATCCAGCAACAGCGGGCCACGGAAGCCGCTCATGTCTTTTTCCACCTTGACATTACCAAACACGGCGAGCGGCGAAATACGGAAGCTCCAGGAAGGAATGCGGTACTCAAACAGTGTTTTATTGTCACTAAATTTGATGAATTCGGGTGCTAGCGCCGCCGGTTTCGCCACCACACTAGAAGTGAATATTTGATAGGTCAGGTGCAGGGTATAAGTGGTGCTGTCAGCGTCGGAGCTTTGTTCGGTGACGATTTTGGCCAGCTCGATGCCGCTTACCTGGCCTTTGCGACGCTTTTCATAGCCCACAATCGGCAGCGAGGTTTCTTGCAAGAGGTACGGTTTCTTGACCTTGAGGATGATACTGCGCGTGATCAGGTCCCCCATGGTGTAACCCACGTCGCGCTCAGGCTCGATGGTGGTCATTTTTACACGTGCGTCTTGTTCAGGCTCTGCGTCTTCAATGGCTGCGGCCAGTAAAGTTGGGCTTACCAGCAGCAATAGCAAAAATAGGAGTTTTTTCATGAGGTGATGTATTGGTAAAAGTATTCAGATAAATCGTCGGCGTTGAAGCTGTTTTCCACATAAAACGGCGGCATATTGTTACGCATGAACAGGTGCTTCAAGGCTTCGCGGCGCGCTTCAAAGGCCGCCGCGATGCGTTCACGGTAGCCTTTGCGTAAAAATAGAGTGCGTCGTTCGCCACTTTCACAATCCGCTACGCTGGTGATGCCAAACTCCGGCAGGTTTCGATATTCAGCCGAATCCCATAACACCACAGGTACTACATGGTGACGCACCAACGGAATCAGCGCTTGCTCCAACATCTGCAGCGGCATGTGAAAATCAGAAATCAGAAATATCAATGAGCGCTCACGCTTAAGATAATTGCCTATCTCCAGCAAGCCGTTAGCCCCTACATGTTCAGGGCGATAATCGGCCAAGCGCTCGGCCATGTCCAATGCAGCATACATGCGGTTGCTGGTGCGCAGGCTCCATTCTTCGCGCACTTGGTCATCAAAGCCGATGAACCCGAAAGGGTCGTTGATGCGATGTGCAGAATAGGCGATGGAGGCGGTAATTTCTGCTGCTAGTGCCAGTTTGCGGGCATGTCCGGCGAAACCCATCGAGCCGGAAAGGTCGCATACCGCGTACACAGGCACCGCACTTTTTTGGTTGAATATCCGCACGTAGACCTGCTCGAACGGGTCGCGCAAAGTCTGGCGCAAATCTATGCGGCGCGGGTCAGGGTGTGAAATCAGCGGAGCCGTGCCGTGGAAATCCATGCCCAAACCCTGCTGCGCGCTGGCATGGCGACCAGGATGGCGACCCCGTGCGCGCCAGGCGATTTGGTAGGTGAATTCTTTGGCAGTTTGCATGGAGGACATGGTTAAAAAGACATGGTTAAAAATAAGTGCAGTACTGACCGCTGCCACGACTAAACCCCCTCTCCCAAGTAGGGAGAGGGCTGGGGTGAGGGTGCAAAAGGCGCAAGTTTGAGCCTGTTAACCCCCATCCTGGCCTTCCCCCTGAGAGGGGGAAGGAGTATGTTCGTGGATGTTTTGTCATGATGTTGTTGTTAAGGTGCGGCGATGGTGTTGATAGTGTTATTCAGCAGCTCGCGCGCCAACTCAGTGCGGCGCAACTCATACACCGGGCTGAACACCAGTCTGTGCGCCACGGTTTCGTGATACACCGCGTGAATATCTTCCGGCAAAACGGCATCGCGATCATTCAACCAAGCGTTCACCCGTGCTGCGCGCAGCATCATACTCATACCGCGTGGGCTGGCACCGGCCAATATCATGCGCGAAACATCAATACCTTCTACCTTGATGCCAAACTTTTGCGGTGCTCTGCTGGCGCGCCATAGATCCAGCGCGTATTGTCGCAGCGTGGGGCTGGCCTGGATGCTGTCTTGCAGCACGGTAGCGATGTGATTGAGTTTGTCGAAATGCAGGATGTCAGGCTTGACCTCTCCTACCAACTTATCCGCATTGTGATAGCGCGTATCAAACATCAGCGCTTCCATCAGCGCCGCGTCGTCCGGCACTACGATAGGGATTTCCATCATAAAACGGTCACGCGCAGCGGAAGGGATTTCAAACGTCTCTTCTTTTTCTACCTGATTACGGTCAGCAAACACCATCATGTGTGGAAAGTGATGTTCGGCATTAAAGGCAGACAAAGTGCGCTCTGCCATCACACGTAGGAGTAAGGAATGAACCTGAGGACGGGCACGGTTAATCTCGTTAAAAAAGAACACTGCTAGGTTTTCGCCTTCGCGTAGCAGCGGCCCCGCGTCTACGTGTGGGCGGCCATCTTCACCCAGATAGGTGTGATACACCAAGTCGTTCGGCATCAAATCTATGGTGCCTTCAATCCGTTCATAACCACCGCCGATGCCGCGGGTAAACGCACGTAGTAGGGTAGTTTTACCCACCCCCACATCGCCCTCCAACAGCACGTGTCCACGCGAGAAAATCGCCGTAGTAATCAAGCGCACCGGTCTTTGTTGCCCAACGACAACGCGATTGATCTCGGTTTCCAGCTCCAGCGCTTGCTTGCGCCAATCGTTAAGTTGCTTGTCCGACATGGTTCTCCCTTTATGAAGGCGGTGCGTAAGGTTGTGTTTTGCTGCGTGATTATCAATAACTCCGGGGTATACTAACCTGTATATTTTTTGCCTGCAACACGAATTTATTTCGACATCAAAAAGTGAACGAGCGTTATCGAAGAGATAGGCCGTGAGTCAGCTTAATTTTTTGTAATGGAGGAGTGGGTTGCTATTCTGACGCGCTATCAAGCCGCAATAGGCATGACTTCCTGTTCAATGCGCTTGGCGTTTTCAATTTCGGCCACGCGCAAATCGTAAGCGGCTTGCAGGTTCAGCCAAGAACGCGCGTCACCACCAAAGTGTCGCGCAAGACGCATGGCAGTATCCGCAGAAACGCCGCGCCGTTCTAGCACGATGTCGTTCACGCGCGGGGTGGGGACATTGAGTGCCTTGGCGAGCGCATTGGCGCTAAGGCTTAACGGGACAAGATAGTCTTCTCTTAATACTTCGCCGGGGTGTACCGGGCGCATACCGTTTTTAATCATCTTGAATACTCCTAGTGATAGTCCACAATTTCAACATCTTCCGCAGCGCCATTTACCCAGCGGAAGCACAGTCGGTATTGATCGTTGATGCGAACGCTATATTGTCCGGCGCGATTACCTTTTAGTGTTTCGAGTCGATTTCCCGGTGGGGCACGCATAAACTCCAGTGTTTCAGCAGCATCCAGTTGCGCCAGTTTGCGTGTGGCAACGTCGGAAATATTGGAAAATTTCTTGGAGTTTCCGGTTTCAAATAGTTGCCGGGTCTCAGCGTCACGAAAATTCCTAATCATGGTTTAATGTATAACGATATTCGTTAAATTGCAAGGAGAGTGACAAGACTTTCGCATACTTTCGTCTTAAGCGGTCTTTCATACAATCAACGCCACCACTACATCCCGTCCTTCACTCATCAAAATGTTATAGGTGCGGCAAGCGGCACCGGTATCCATGCACTCCACGCCTATGCCTAATTCCGTCAGGCTACGGCTTAAACTGGGATGCGGGAAGTGGATTTTGGCACCGGTACCTAGCAGCACGATTTCTGGCTTGAGCGCGGCGAGCGCTTCAAAATGCGCTGACGTGAGGGCTTCAAAACTGCTGACAGTCCACTCGATAAGCTGTTCGGGGGTAACTATCAAGCTATGTTCGACGCGGGTTTGGTTGATTTGTACCCAACCTTGCCCGTGACCGGTAATGAGGTTTTGACCGTCTGAATTGGCGAGGTGCAGTTTCATGGTGTCCTCAGCGACATGCTTCGATACGTTTTCCGTTCGCCCTGAGTGCCGCGCATAGCGCGATGTATCGAAGGGTGAGCGGAAAACTACTCAGCACGAACGGGCTTAATCAGAGCTTCCTTAAATGGGGTTTCCAAGTAAAATACCATACTTTCTAACTCCCGCTAAGCCGCCGTGGAACCCATACTTAAGTCTTCCAAATTGAATAACGTCTGCTACGACATCCGTGGCCCAGTGCTGGCGCGCGCCAAGCAGATGGAGGAAGACGGCCATCGCATCATCAAGCTGAATATCGGCAACCCGGCGTCGTTTGGCTTCGAGGCACCGGAGGAGATTGTGCAGGACGTGATCCACAATCTGCCGGATGCTTCTGGTTATAGTGATTCCAAAGGTTTGTTTGCGGCACGCAAAGCCATCATGCATCAGACCCAAGCCAAAAAAATCGCTGGGGTGCATATTGATGACATCATCATCGGTAATGGTGTCTCTGAACTGATTGTGATGGCGATGAATGCGCTGCTCAATAATGGCGACCAGATTCTGGTGCCAGCGCCTGACTATCCTTTGTGGACAGCGGCTGTTAGTTTGTCGGGAGGAACGCCTCGGCACTATTTATGTGATGAAGACTCCGGATGGATTCCGGATCTGAAAGACATCGAATCCAAGATCAATGCCAATACGCGCGGAATCGTCATCATCAACCCCAATAACCCCACTGGCGCGCTGTATCCGCCGGAGATTTTGCAGGGGATTATCGAGATCGCGCGGCATCACAAGCTGATCATCTTTGCCGATGAGATTTACGACAAAGTGTTGTACGACGGCCATGAGCATACTTCGATTGCCTCGTTGGCAGACGATGTGGTGATGGTGACGTTTAACGGGCTGTCGAAAAACTACCGCACTTGCGGCTACCGCGCGGGTTGGCTGGTGGTGTCTGGAGATAAAAAACGTGCGGCTGATTACGTTGAAGGTCTGAACATGCTGGCCTCCATGCGTCTGTGCGCCAATGTGCCAGGGCAGTTTGCCATCCAAACCGCGCTGGGGGGCTATCAGAGCATCAACGATCTGGTGGCGCCAGGGGGCAGGCTGTGCAAGCAGCGCGATCTGGCTTACGATTTATTGACGACGATTCCTGGGGTGAGCTGCGTCAAGCCCAAGGCCGCCATGTACTTGTTCCCCAAGCTAGATCCAAAAATTTATCCGATCAAAGACGACCAGCAATTTATTCTGGATTTACTCCTGGAAGAAAAGGTGCTGCTGGTACAAGGCACGGGCTTTAACTGGAAAACGTCAGATCATTTCCGCGTGGTGTTTTTGCCCAACGCGGACGATTTGACTGAGGCTATCAGCCGCATCGCGCGGTTCTTGGAGCAGTATCGTAAGCGGTATGGCAACTGACAATAACAGGGAAGGGGAAGAGGGATGCCCACCCGGCGCTCTGCGCCACCCTCCCTGCCGGGAGGGTTGTACCCTTCACCATTCTCCTTTCACTCTTCACGAATTTTAAATATGAAACCAATCAACGTAGGTCTGTTAGGTATCGGCACTGTCGGCGGCGGTACGTGGACGGTGCTCACGCGCAATCAGCAGGAAATCACGCGGCGCGCAGGACGCGCTATTAATATCGTCAAGGTGGCAGATAAGAATCTGGCGCTTGCCAAACAGGTTACGGGTGGCGCGGTGGAAATCACTAACGACGCTTTTGCCGTGGTGAATGACCCTAATGTGGACATCGTGGTGGAGCTTATCGGCGGCACCACACTGGCGAAAGACTTGGTGCTAAAAGCCATAGAAAACGGTAAGCATGTGGTGACGGCGAATAAAGCGCTATTGGCTTTGCATGGGAATGAAATCTTTGCTGCGGCGCAGAAACAAGGCGTGATCGTAGCGTTTGAAGCTGCCGTTGCAGGAGGCATCCCCATCATCAAGGCGGTGCGCGAAGGTTTGGCTGCCAACCGTATCGAATGGATCGCAGGCATCATCAATGGCACAACCAATTTTATCCTCTCAGAGATGCGAGATAAAGGCTTGGCTTTTGCCGACGTGTTGAAGCAGGCGCAAAATTTAGGCTATGCCGAGGCCGACCCTACTTTTGACGTAGAGGGTGTGGACGCGGCGCACAAACTGATGATACTGGCGGCGATAGGCTTCGGCATTCCCATGCAGTTCGACAAGGCTTACATTGAGGGTATTAGCAAGCTGAGTAGCACTGACATCAAGTACGCCGAAGAACTCGGGTACCGGGTGAAGCTGCTGGGCATCACCAAGCGCACGGATGCTGGTGTCGAACTGCGCGTGCATCCGACCTTGATTCCCGAAAAGCGGCTTATTGCCAACGTCAATGGCGCGATGAATGCTGTGCTGGTGAAAGGTGATGCAGTCGGCCCTACACTGTATTACGGTGCGGGAGCAGGAGCCGAACCAACTGGCAGCTCGGTGGTGGCAGATTTGGTGGACGTGACGCGCATGGCTACCGCCGATCCGCATCAACGTGTGCCGCATCTCGCATTCCAGCCTGATCAGCTTTCCGATCTGCCGATTTTGCCTATGAGTGAGGTACGTAGTGCTTACTATTTGCGACTACGTGCCATGGATAAGCCTGGTGTGCTGGCGGGAGTCACGCGCATTTTGGGCGATTTGCAGATTTCGATTGATGCCATGATGCAGAAAGAACCGGCCGATAACGAGACCGAGGCCGACATCGTCATCCTCAGCCATATCACGCTAGAGAAAAACATCAATCAAGCCATAGCCCAGATCGAAGCGCTGAGTGCGATTTCGGGCAAGGTGACGCGAATCCGGATGGAAGAGTTAGGCAAATAGGCACGTCATTCCAGCGAACGCTGGAATCCAGCTTTTTGATGCGAAACCATGCAACCCTGTGTCTATTTATTGGCAAGTAAGCGTCACGGTACTTTGTATGTGGGCGTGACTTCAGATTTGATTCAGCGCGTCTGGCAACACAAAAATGATGTAGTGGCGGGCTTTACCAATCAGTATGATGTGCATGATTTGGTGTGATATGAAGTTCACGAGAATATGCAATCGGCCATTGCCAGAGAAAAGGCTATCAAGGCGTGGAGACGGGCTTGGAAGATTGAGATGATAGAAAAAGAGAATCCTGCTTGGCGGGATTTATACAACGAGTTGATATAAAACTGGATTCCAGCTTTCGCTGGAATGACGACGAAAAGACCTATGAAATATATCTCTACTCGCGGCAATTCGCCCGCATTGAGCTTTAGCGACATCTTGCTGGGCGGCCTTGCCCCCGACGGCGGTTTATACATGCCAAAAAGCTATCCGCAACTCGGCAACCCCGAGCTGAAAGCCATGCGCGGCATGGATTATCGAGATTTGGCTTTTGCCGTGCTGTCGTTATTTATGGACGATATTCCCGCCGAAGATTTGCGCGACATCATAGACAAAACTTACACCTCAGAAATCTTTGGTTTTGCCTGTGAAGGCCAAAGCAGCGACGACATTACGCCTGTTTTCATGCTGGAAAAAAACCTGCATCTGCTGTCGCTCTCCAACGGCCCTACGCTTGCATTCAAAGACATGGCGATGCAGCTACTCGGCAACCTGTTTGAGTATGTCCTCGCCAAAAGAGGTGAGACCACGAATATCCTGGGTGCGACTTCCGGTGATACTGGCTCATCCGCCGAATATGCTATGCGCGGAAAAAAAGGTATACGCGTGTTCATGTTGTCGCCGAAAGGCAAAATGAGCCGCTTTCAAACCGCGCAGATGTACAGCTTGAAAGATAAAAACATTTTCAACATTGCGGTCAACGGCGTGTTTGATGATTGCCAGGATATTGTAAAAGCGGTGTCCAACGATGCCAAGTTCAAGAAAGCATACAAAATCGGCGCAGTGAATTCCATCAACTGGGCGCGCGTGGCGGCGCAAGTGGTGTACTACTTCAAGGGCTATTTTGCTGTCACAAAAAACAATGGCGAACAGGTTGATTTTGCCGTGCCGTCGGGCAATTTTGGCAACGTCTGCGCTGGCCATGTGGCGCGCATGATGGGCTTGCCGATTCGGCATCTAGTGGTTGCTACCAACGAAAACGACGTACTGGATGAATTCTTCAAAACCGGCGTGTACCGGCCTAGAGATTCCGCGCACACTTTTCACACGTCCAGCCCCTCGATGGACATCAGTAAAGCCTCCAACTTTGAGCGTTTTGTGTTTGACTTGGTCGGGCATGATGCCGCCAAAATGCGCGAACTGTGGGGTAGCGTGGACATAGGCGGCGAGTTTGACTTGGAAGGATTGATGAAAAAAGTAGCCGCTTATGGCTTTGTTTCCGGTAGCAGCAACCATGAAGACCGCATGAAAACCATACGCGATACCTACGAAAAATACGGCGTGGCGATAGACCCGCACACCGCCGATGGTCTGAAAGTGGCACTGGAGCAGCTTGATCCGAACGTACCTATGCTAGTGCTGGAAACTGCGCTGCCGCTCAAGTTTGAAGATGCCATCAAAGAAGCGCTGGACGTAGTGCCAGGTCGCCCCAAATCGCTGCAAGGCTTGGAAAAACTACCGCAACGGTGCGAAGTGATGGACGTGGATGCGGAGGCGGTGAAAAAGTTTATCGTGAGTCACACTTAGCCGTCATTCTGGCGTAGGCCAGAATCCAGCCGAGCCAATTATGGACGCTTACGTTTACATGCTAGCTAGTGAACGCAACGGTACGCTTTACATAGGGGTTACTTCTAATTTATTAAGTCGGGTATGGCAGCATAAAAATGATGTTGCGGATGGATTTACCAAGAAGTATCAGGCTCACTGCTTAGTTTGGTATGAAGCACATGAAATTATGTTATCTGCGATTGCTCGCGAAAAAGCACTAAAGTATTGGCAGCGAATGTGGAAAATACGCCTCATCGAACAGATAAATCCTGACTGGCTAGATTTGTACTCTCAATTGACTTGACTGGATTCTGGCCTACGCCAGAATGACGAACATGCAGCAATACCTTGACCTGATGCGCCACGTTCTTGAACATGGCAATAAAAAACAAGACCGTACCGGTACTGGTACGGTATCGGTTTTCGGCTACCAGATGCGCTTTGACTTGGCGCAAGGATTTCCACTACTCACCACCAAAAAAGTCCATCTTAAATCCATCATTCACGAGTTGCTGTGGTTCTTGCAGGGCAGCACCAATATTAAATATCTCAAAGACAACGGTGTGAGCATTTGGGATGAGTGGGCGGACGCAAACGGTAATCTGGGCCCGGTGTATGGCTACCAGTGGCGTAATTGGCCTAAGCCGGACGGCACGCATATTGACCAGATTACGCAAGTGGTGAACATGATTAAAAATAATCCGGATTCGCGGCGGCTGATTGTTTCCGCATGGAATGTGGCGGATGTTGACCAAATGAAATTGCCACCATGTCATGCGTTTTTTCAGTTTTATGTCGCCGACGGTCGGCTGAGTTGCCAGCTCTACCAGCGCAGTGCGGATATTTTCTTGGGCGTGCCGTTCAACATTGCGTCATACGCGCTGTTGACTATGATGGTGGCGCAGGTGTGCGGACTGAAGTTGGGGGATTTTGTACACACGCTGGGCGATGCACACCTCTACTCCAATCATCTGGAGCAGACGCGGGAGCAGTTGTCGCGTCCGACTCGCAGCTTGCCTACGATGCGTATCAACCCTGAAGTCAAAGATATTTTTGCCTTCAAATTTGAAGATTTCACGCTAGAAAATTATGACCCGCATCCGCCAATCAAGGCCGTAGTGGCGGTGTAGCATGATACAATTCCGCGCCTTTTAGATATGCGCCCGGGTGGTGAAATAGGTAGACACAAGGGACTTAAAATCCCTCGCTGTGAAAACGGCGTACCGGTTCGATTCCGGTCCCGGGCACCAAATTCCAATAGAAAAACTCTATTTTCTGGGTTGAACTTGCCATCAAACCTATCGTCAGAGAGTGATTGACCGACCCAGAATAAGTATGAAATCAACGCTGTTTCCCCGAACTTTATATCTGGCTGGCACAGATGTAACCGCCATGCGAGTGCAGATTCGCGAGTATTTTCAGGCGACTTTCGACCGTTATGAAAATCTTTTTGAAACACTCGTCTCAGACGAAGCATGGCTTCAAAAGTCTATCTTATTGCGCCATCCATTGATTTTTTACTATGGGCATACCGCGACTTTCTTCCTTAACAAACTGGTATTGGCCGGGTTGATAAAGCAACGTATCCATCTGAAATTTGAATCAATGTTTGCAGTAGGTGTTGATGAGATGAGTTGGGATGATCTCAATGATGCCAGTTATGACTGGCCGTCACCCAGTGAAGTCAAAGAGTATCGTGACCAAGTGCGTGCGGCGGTACTCAACCTTATTGATACGCTTCCTCTAACGCTACCCATAGACTGGGACAGCGACTGGTGGCCGATTGTGATGGGCATAGAGCATGAGCGCATCCACTTGGAAACCTCGTCGGTTCTGATTCGGCAGCAATCGCTCGCACTGCTTAAATCCCATCCCGACTGGCGGCCTTGCCAGAAAACAGGCGCTGCACCGCAAAACACATTGATCAACATCCCCGCGGGTTCGGTGACTTTGGGCAAAGACAAGAGCGATGCTTATTACGGCTGGGACAATGAATATGGTCGCCATATTGCTGATGTGCCGGCTTTTCAGGCGGCACAATTTCTGGTGAGTAATGGTGAGTTTCTGGCTTTCGTAGAAGCTGGAGGATACCTCTCCGATGAAGGCTGGGAGCAAGAAGGCTTGGATTGGAAGCATTTCTCTCATGCACGCCATCCCATTTTTTGGAGTCATGAAGGTGAAAGCTGGCGTTTACGCTTGATGACTGAAGAAGTTGCCATGCCTTGGGATTGGCCTGTAGAGGTCAATTACCATGAAGCCAAGGCATTTTGCAATTGGAAATCAAAACAAACTGGGCAGCAGATTAGGTTGCCTAGCGAAGACGAGTGGTATCGCTTGTACGAGTTGAGCGGAGTTAAAGAGATTGGTAGCGAAAAAGCGAGTGCCAATATACATCTCGATTACTGGGCATCCTCTTGTCCGGTGAATACATTCCAGCACGGTGAGTTTTTTGACGTAGTGGGTAATGTCTGGCAGTGGACGGAAACCCCCATCTGCCCATTTGAAGGGTTTGAGGTGCATCCCTTATATGACGACTTCACCGCGCCTACTTTTGATGGCCGCCACAATCTGATGAAAGGCGGCAGTTGGGCTTCTTGCGGCAATGAAGCTATAAAAAGTGCCCGCTATGCTTTTCGCCGCCATTTCTTTCAGCATGCTGGGTTTCGATACGTAGTCGCAGATGCGCCGACTGTTGTCGTTGCGTCAAGCTACGAAACAGACAAATTGCTTGCTGAATATGCAGAGTTTCACTACGGCGACACTTAT
>JANYIK010000031.1 GCA_025362115.1 Methylophilaceae bacterium | reverse complement strand
GCCAATGATTTGCGCGCCGCCAACGTGAGCCGTATCAATATCAGCGTGGATAGTCTGGATGCCATGCGTTTCAAAAAAATCACCCGTACCGGCGATCTAGATAAAGTGCTAAGCGGGTTGCAAGCAGCCAAAAAAGCTGGGTTCGAAAGTATCAAACTGAATACAGTGCTGATGCGCGGCTTCAACGACGACGAAGCGGAAAGCTTGGTGGAATTTGCTATTAACCAAGAAATTGACATCGCTTTCATCGAAGAAATGCCGCTAGGCGCAGTGGATCACACCCGAGAGTCTACTTGTGTCAGCAATGCCGACACCTTGGCACGCCTGCAACAACACTTTATGTTGGTGAGCAGTACCGAGACCACTGGCGGCCCGGCGAAATACTGGCGCGTTGCCGACACCAAAACCAAAATAGGCTTTATTTCACCGCATAGTCACAACTTTTGCGAGTCCTGCAACCGCGTCCGTATAACCTGCAAAGGCGAGTTGTATTTGTGCTTGGGGCAAGAAGATAAAGTAGATTTGATGCCGCTGTTGCGTCAACACCCGCACGACGATCAGCCTTTGCGCGAGGCCATTTTGCATAGCATGAGCATCAAACCCAAAGGGCATGATTTCGATTTGCGCCGCGCGGAACCAGCAGTCATAAGATTCATGTCCGTTACGGGGGGGTAATTCACTTATGGCATACAAGCCAACCCTCACCAACGCCAGTCGCCAAGCTACTTTCCCCGCCATTGCAATAGATGAAACTGGTGCGCAAGTGCCGGTGGAAATCGCTGGCGAACATCCGCTGACGCTGTATTTAGACAAACGCGAAATCGTCACTCTGATGACCTTGGGCGATTCGCCAGAAGCCTTGATTATTGGCTATCTACGCAATCAGCGGCTGGTGAAAAAACTAGAAGACATCGTAGCGGTACAGGTAGATTGGGAAACCAACGCGGTGGCTGTGACCACCAACACACAGATTGACGACTTGGATGAGCGTTTAGGAAAGCGCACCGTCACCACTGGCTGCGGCCAAGGCACGGTGTTTGGCGACGTGATGGAAGATATCAGCCACCTGACTCTACCCAACGATGTCATGCTCAGCAACCAGACTTTGTACGCGCTGCTGGAAAATCTGCGCCACCACGATACCTTGTATAAAAAAGCGGGCGCTCTGCACAGTTGTGCATTAGCAAAAGACTCAGAGATTCTCTACCATGTTGAAGACGTGGGCCGCCACAATGCGGTGGACGCAATTGCTGGTTTTATGTGGCTGGATGAAGTGAACGGCGGCGACAAGATTTTTTACACCACCGGACGCTTAACTTCGGAGATGGTCATCAAAGCCGCACAAATGGGCATTCCTTTCATCGTCTCGCGCTCCGGCATCACACAAATGGGCTATGAGGTGGCGCAGCGAGTCGGCATTACCTTGATAGGTCGTGCTAAAGGTTCTCATTACTTGCTGTTCACGGGCGAGCATCGGTTTAAGCACCTATGAAAGTCACCGGAATCGTGCTGGCAGGTGGCCAAGGCCGCCGTATGGGGAACGTGGACAAAGGCTTGATTATACTCAATAGCAAGCCTATGGTAGCGCATGTAGTGGAACGCTTTGCGCCACAAGTGGATGAAGTACTGGTTAACGCCAACCAAAATCTGGAGCAATATGCCGCATTTGGCTATCCGGTGATTTCTGATAGTTTGACTGGCTACGCGGGCCCATTAGCTGGACTACAGGCGGGTTTGAGCGCCGCGCAGCATGAATTGGTCGCTACCGTTCCTTGCGATTCTCCATTTTTGCCGCTGGATTTAATCGGTCGCCTAAAAGCAGTCTTGCTTGAACACCATGCCCAGCTTGCCGTAGCGGTTACTCACAACCAACCACATCCGGTGTTTTGTTTGTGCCAGCGCAATGTCTTGCCACATCTCACTGCTTTTCTTGATAATGGCGGGCGAAAAATTGACGCGTGGTATGCCACGCTTAATACCGTAGAAGTCAATTTTGAAGACGAAGCGGACGCTTTTATCAACATCAACACCATGCAAGAACTAAAGAACCTCTGATGAAATCAGCAACACCCTTACTCGGCTTTTGTGCCTATGGCAGCGGTATCGGCAAGACCACGCTGCTTGCCAGCCTGATTCCTGAACTGGTTGCTGCGGGACTAAAGGTGTCTGTCATCAAGCATGCGCACCACACTTTTGATATAGACCAACCCGGCAAAGACAGCTACCGTTTACGCAAAGCGGGCGCGGTGCAGATGTTGCTGGGTTCGAAAAAACGCTGGGCGCTGATGACAGAACTGCCCAACAGCCGTGAAGAGCCTTCATTGGCCGAACTTTTACTACTGGTGGATACTAGCTTGGTGGATTTGATAGTGGTGGAAGGCTTCAAAAGTGCGCCTATCTCCAAAATTGAGATTTACCGGCCATCATTAGGCAAGCCCTTGCTGGCCGAATCTGACCCACATATTATTGCCATTGCCAGCGATGGCGCGGTGGTGAGCGGGTTACCCGTGCTGGACTTGAACAAGCCTGCAGCGATTGCTCAATTCGTACTGCAATGGCTCAAGCAAAAGGAATCATCATGACACCAGACTTTATCGCCGCCAGTTGCGCGGATGACTACGATCCCAACTCGATGAACGTGGACAAGGCGCGCCACTTTATCCGCCAATATCTAAGCCCGATTCAGGCTCAAGAGAGCTTAGCTTTGCGCTCAAGCTTAGGGCGCATTTTGGCGACAGATATTTTGTCGCCATGCAACGTGCCTAACCATGACAATTCGGCGATGGATGGCTACGCATTTAATGGTGACGATATTGCGGCGGGAACATCTACCAGCCTTAAAATCGTCGGCACCGCCTTTGCCGGCAAAGCATTTAACGGCAAAGTAGGTCGTGGCGAGTGTGTGCGCATTATGACTGGCGCGGTGATGCCGGATGCCACCGATAGCGTGATTCCACAAGAGCAAGCGCAAGTAGATGGCGAGAAAATCATGTTTGGCGCAGGAGCTAGACGTGGCCAACATCGGCGTTTTGCCGGAGAAGACTTGAAACTGGGGCAAATAGTATTACCTGCTGGGCATTGCGTACGTCCGGCAGATCTGGGGCTAATCGCTTCTTTGGGCATAGGCGAAGTCAAAGTCTATCGCAAACTGCGCGTAGCATTTTTCTCTACCGGAGACGAGCTTTCCAGCATCGGCCAACAACTTGAATCCGGACAAGTGTATGACAGTAACCGTTATACCATTTACGGCATGTTGGCTAGGCTAGGGGTTGAGATCATAGACATGGGTGTGGTGCGTGACGACCCATTGTTGCTGGAGCAGGCGCTCATCAACGCCTCAGAATCCGCCGACGTGGTCATCACCAGTGGCGGGGTGTCGGTGGGTGAAGCCGACTATATGAAAGAGTTGCTTAACAAGCGAGGCCAAGTAGTGTTCTGGAAGATCGCCATGAAACCGGGGCGGCCTTTGGCTTATGGCAAAATCGGCAACGCCCATTATTTTGGGCTACCGGGTAATCCGGTTTCAGTCATGGTGACTTTTTATCAATTTGTACGCGAAGCACTGTTGAACTTGATGGGACAACCTCACCCCAGACCCATTCCACTATTCTCCGCTATTTGCGATGACGAGATTCGCAAAGCTCCCGGCAGAACTGAATTCCAGCGCGGTGTATTGCATCAAGTAAACGATGCCTGGCACGTCAAACTCACCGGAAATCAAGGCTCTGGGGTACTAAGCTCGATGTCGGAAGCCAACTGTTTTGTGGTATTGGATGAGGCTTGCGGCAACATCGCCACAGGGGCTTTGGTGCAAGTGCAATTGCTGGAAGGCTTGATTTAGGTTGCTAATGACTAAGCTCTTATAGTAAAAAGCAATTATGGCTGAAGAAGATAGCGACCTTGAACGAACAGAAGCGGCGTCGCCCCGACGATTAGAAGAGGCGCGCGCCAAAGGCAATGTGCCGCGTTCACGCGAACTCAACACCTTTGCCATTATGATGGCGGGCGGCGTGACGCTTTTGCTGCTGGGATCCAGCTTTGCCAATGGCTTCAGGGCATTGATGCAGCATTGGTTCACTTTCAACTACGTGACTCTGCGCGACCCTATGGTGATGTGGCGTGGACTGTGGGAATCCTCACTTGCCATGCTAATACTATTTTCGCCATTGATGTTGGTACTCCTCATCGCAGTATTTGCCGCACCGCTCTCTATTGGTGGCCTGACCATCAGCTCACAAGCTTTGGAACCCGATTTCGGTCGTACCAACCCCATCAAAGGTCTGGCACGCCTGATTTCCTTAAATGGCTTGGTTGAGTTAGTCAAAGCATTATTCAAGGCCTTACTGGTAGGCGGCTTAGGATTCTGGATCATCTGGGGACGTAAAGACGAGATCCTGCGGCTAGCCGCCGAGCCAATTACCGGCAGCATTCCGCATTTGCTAGACCTCATGGCTTGGAGTTTCATCTGGTTATCCGCCACCTTACTCATCATCGTAGCCATGGACGTGCCGTTTCAACTGTGGGATTACTATAAAAAACTACGCATGACCAAAGAAGAAGTCCGCAAAGAGATGCGCGAAAGTGAAGGTGACCCGCACATCAAAGGCCGTATCCGCGCTTTGCAACGTGAAGCAGCGCGCAAACGCATGATGGCCGAAGTGCCCAAGGCCGACGTAATTGTTACCAACCCAACTCACTACGCGGTGGCCTTGAAATACAGCGCCGAGCTGATGAGTGCGCCAACAGTAGTGGCCAAAGGCAGCTATTTGCTGGCGCAGCGCATCCGTGAAATAGGCGAAGAGAACAAGGTGCCCATCCTGGAAGCGCCACCTTTGGCACGGGCACTCTATAAACATGCGGAATTAGGGATGGAGATTCCTTCCGCCTTGTTTGCCGCAGTAGCTGAAGTTCTGGCGTATATTTATCAACTTCGCAGCTATAATAGCGGCGAGGGTGAGCAACCATTGCAACCTAAAGAATTGCCGGTACCCAAAGAGTTGGATTTTGAGCCAGTAGAATGATGCATTTGCCACAAGACCGCATCGCAGTTGATAATGTTTTATGATGGTTTTAAGGAAGAGTTAATACATGGCATTTAACGCCAGCAAAATACCTTTGCGCGAATTTGCGTTACCGTTACTTATCATCATGATTCTTGGCATGATGGTAGTGCCGTTGCCGCCTATTCTGCTCGACCTGTTATTTACTTTCAATATCGCTCTGGCCATGATCGTCATCATGGTCAGCATCTACACCGTCAAACCTCTTGATTTTGCGGTGTTCCCCACTGTACTGCTGCTCACCACCTTGATGCGTCTGTCGCTCAACGTGGCTTCATCTCGTATCGTTTTACTATACGGCCACACCGGACCTGACGCGGCGGGCAAGGTGATTGAAGCCTTTGGTCACTTTCTTGTAGGTGGTAATTACACTGTCGGCATCATCGTATTTATTATTCTGGTCATCATCAACTTTGTAGTGATTACCAAAGGTGCGGGACGTATCGCTGAAGTGAGCGCGCGTTTCACCTTGGACGCGATGCCAGGTAAACAAATGGCGATTGATGCCGACTTGAATGCTGGCCTCATCGGTGAAGAGGACGCAAAAAAACGGCGCGCTTATATCTCGCAAGAGGCCGAGTTCTATGGCGCGATGGACGGTGCCAGCAAGTTTGTGCGCGGGGATGCCGTCGCTGGTATTTTGATTGTATTCATCAACATCATCGGCGGTCTTATCATCGGCATGGCGCAACACGGTTTGGATTTCGCCACCGCTATCAACAATTACACTTTGCTCACCATCGGTGACGGCTTGGTGGCTCAAATTCCAGCACTGATTATTTCCACTGCAGCGGGTATCGTGGTCACTCGCGTCGGTGGTGACGACGACCAAGACGTAGGCGCGCAATTGTTAGAGCAAATGTTTGCCAACTCCAAGGTGTTGTATATCACTGGCGGCTTGTTGCTAACCATGGGCGTCATTCCCGGTATGCCGCATTTTGCCTTCATACTGCTAGGTGGGCTTTCAGCAGGTACTGGCTATCTGATGGACAAACGCGCTCGTGAAGCACTTGAAGCTGCAACTGCAGGGATACGACCCACCACCGCACCCGTCCCTTTAGACGAAATGCCTGAAGTAGGCTGGGAAGATGTACAAGCGGTGGATGTGATCGGACTGGAAGTGGGTTATCGCCTCATTCCTCTGGTGGATCGTGGGCAAGACGGCGAGCTGCTACGGCGTATTCGTGGTATCCGTAAAAAATTCGCGCTGGATATGGGTTTCTTGGTGCCACCGGTACACATACGTGACAATCTGGAACTCAAGCCCAACGTCTATCGCATCGTATTAAAGGGCGTGGAAATTGGTCAAGGCGAGGGTTTCGTTAATCAATACCTAGCCATCAATCCGGGGCGCGTCACAGGTGAATTGACCGGCATCAAGACCCAAGACCCTACTTTTGGCTTGCCCGCAGTGTGGATAGAAAGCGAAGCGCGTGACCAAGCGCAGGCATTTGGTTATACCGTAGTGGACGCGTCCACCGTGATCGCCACGCATCTGTCCAACGTCATCCAGACCCACTCCTCCGAGTTGCTAGGCCGCGAAGAGACACAAGCCCTGATAGACCGTGTAGCCAAAGAATCACCCAAACTGGTGGAAGACATTATCCCCAAAGTATTACAGCTCAGCACCTTACAGCGCGTGTTACAAAACCTGTTGGCAGAAGGCGTACACATCCGCGATATGCGAACTATCCTCGAGGTTCTGGCCGACCACGCGGCACGTACACAAGACACCGAAATTCTCACCTCAGTCGTGCGTACCGCTTTAGGTCGCGCCATTACGCAACAGCTGTTTGCAGGAAACGAAGAGATACAGGTGATTGCGCTGGAGCCACGGCTGGAAAGCATACTCATGAACG
The DNA here is from genome assembly GCA_025362115.1 of Methylophilaceae bacterium. Taxonomy (GTDB): domain Bacteria; phylum Pseudomonadota; class Gammaproteobacteria; order Burkholderiales; family Methylophilaceae; genus CAILHX01. The sequence continues at coordinate 18,555 of JANYIK010000031.1, read as the reverse complement.
CCACACAAACCCCTGGTGCCGATGGCCCAGGCTTGGAGCCAGGTTTGGCCGAGCAGTTGCTGCAAGGCGTGAGCGAATCTGCCGCAGAACAGGAACAGATGGGTGTGCCGTCGGTGTTGTTAGTACCTAGCCAGTTGCGTACTGTATTGGCGCGATTCTTACGTCGCTCCATCCCCGGCCTCAACGTGCTGTCGCATACCGAAATCCCCGATGGGCGCACCATTCGCATCGTCCACACTGTGGGTGGCTAACATTTGCAGTCAATTGAACTTTCGCACCCGTTTGTGACCCAAGTTACAGATGTCAATTGAAGCTTGCAACACACTACCTTGACAGAAAAATCATGGAGAATGTCATGCGTAACACACGATTGATCTTGGTGGCACTGGCTTTGAGCTTCCTCACTATGGCAAATACCGCTAGTGCCGAAGCCAACCCCGAACTATGGTCAGTACTCAAGCAAAGCTTCTTCGGCAGTAAAAACATAGAACCTGCCGACTTCATGAAGCTAGATGGCCCCAAACGCGCCGAAAGCGGAGCGCAAGTACCGATTACGCTGACCATCAGTAAACCGCAAGACGCGCCGGATGCCATCAAAAAAGTTTATCTTTTTGTGGATGCCAACCCCATTCCACTCGCCGCGACCTATTACTTCACACCGCTCAATGGCAAGGTAGAGTTAGCTACACGCATACGCATGGAAGTGGATTCCTATATCCACGCCGTAGGAGAAACCGCTGACGGTAAGCTGTACTCTACTGATGTGGCAATACGTGCCGCAGGTGGTTGTGGTGGTGGGGTAGATGGCGATGAAACGGCGATTCGTGCCGCCTCTGGCAAGATGAAGGTGCATGTAGATGCTCCCGTGAAATTTGGCGAGCCTACTCCAGTAACCTTTCTCATCAAACACCCCATGTTTACCGGGTTACAGCGCGATTTGGTATCCGGTGGCTATAAACCAGCGTTCTTCATGCACAAAGTAGCGTTCACCTACAGCGGAAAACCAGTGATGCAAGTGGAGTTTGGCGTAGCCGTGGCAGAAGACCCCTACATGCGCTTTTCCTATTTGCCAGAAGGCCCGGGAACGCTGGAGGTGAGCGCCACAGATAATGAAGGCAAGACGTTTACCCATCAGCTTGAAGTGACTAACTAAGCCACAGCAAATTCTCAATAAAAAAGGCGCTGACAGCGCCTTTTTTATTTCCTGTACTCAGGTTAGTACAATCTGTTAACTACAGCTTGTCATGCGCTCCATCACCTCGTCCTTGTCTACGAACTTGTGTTTGAGGGCTGCCAGCACATGTATCCCAATCAAGGTAATCAGAATAATCGCAATAGTTTCATGTGTTTCCTTAAACACCAAACGCATGGGTTCATTATCCAAGCCCTTAATCAAAGCCATGCCGAACCATTTCACGCCATATTTGCTGTAGGTAGCCATGATAAGCCCGCTCAGTGGCATCAAAAACATCAGCATATACAGCAAGTGATGCGACGCGGTAGCGGCTTTTCTTTGCCATCCGGTGATACTGACGGGGAGCGCTGGTGCCTTGTGCGTGAATTTCCAGTAGATGCGGAACAGCACCAAGGCTAACACGATGACCCCAAATGATTTATGCAGGTTAAAGTAATAGCTTCTGGGCGAAATCGCCTCTGGTAGCTGTACCATATAAATCCCTAAATCAAACAAATCAAACGAGGCCACTTTGGGTGCATCCTTGGGCAAATCTGCCATATACCAGCCGACGGCGAACATGCCGAATATCATCAGTGCAATCAGCCAATGCAACAGAATGGCCACCTTGGTATAGCGTTGTGGTTTGCTCACTTGTCATGCTCCTCAATAAAAACTGAATGGGTGAATCTTAGCGCCTGTAAAATTGTCGAATAACTATTCGCTTAAGCAGACATTGCTTTGTAATCTTAGTTCATGAAGGAACTCTTATGCTATACCGTCTGGTCACCTTGCTTTTATTTATTTCTACCAGCGCAGTCGCTGATCCATTAGCGATGCAAGAAGTCGCCGAGGGCGTCTTCATCCACCAAGGCGCGCATGAAGAAATGAATGAAGGCTATCACGGCGACATCGCCAATATCGGCTTTGTAGTAGGTAAAGACGCGGTAGCTGTTATAGACACTGGCGGCAGCAAGCAAGTAGGAGATAGGCTGCGTGAGGCGATTGTTAAAGTCACGGCTCTACCCATACGTTTTGTCATCAACACCCACATTCACCCAGACCACGTGTTCGGCAACGCCGCTTTTGTGCAGGATAAACCAGAGTTTATCGGTCACGCCAAACTAGGTGATGCAATGGAATTACGCCGTGACATTTACATCAAAAATAATACCGATATTCTTGGCAATGCCTTTGCTGGCAGCGAGTTGATCAAGCCTACTAAACCCGTCAGCGACACTTTAGAGATTGATTTAGGCGGGCGAAAGCTGCGACTTAAAGCCTGGTCAACCGCACACACGAATACCGATTTAACCGTATTTGACGATACCACTAGCACACTGTGGACAGGCGATCTGCTGTTTGTTGAGCGTACTCCCGCCATGGATGGTGATACCCGAAATTGGCTCAAGCTCATCCCGCAACTCAAAGCCATACCCGCCAAATTGGCCGTGCCTGGACACGGTGCCGTTACGCCTCAATGGCAAGCCGCGTTTGATAAGCAACAACATTATTTTGAGGTGATATTGGCTGATATCCGCGCCAGCATTGCCAAAGGCATCGTCATGGAAAAAACCATGGATAGCGCCGCTGCCAGCGAGAAAAACAACTGGGTACTATTTAACTCGGTAAATCGACGAAACATCAATCTGCTTTATCCGCAGCTAGAGTGGGAATAGCACCTGCTATAATTTCCTGCTTTGTTACCCTTTTTGCTCGCATGTCATACGCAACAGAACCTTTGATAGAGAACGCGCAGCGCCAGAGTGATTTCATACTCATCGCACTGCTACTTTCTGTTGGCTTGCACAGCACAGTGATAGGCTTTCTGCCGGGGTTTGGCAAATCTACTGCTCCACTTATCCCGCCGCCACTAACGGTAGAGCTGGTGTCTCCCGAAGCGCCCCCGCCACCGCCACCCATTAAAGAACCTGAACCAGAGAAACCACAGCCTAAGCCGGAACCAAAACCAACTCCTGTTTCGCAACCACCAAAACCCGTTCCGGTACAGAAGGTACTAGTGCCTGAAACTTCTCCAGCAACGCCGCCGCGTAACGAACCACTACCAACACCGGTGGCTGAAACTGCAAAACCTACGGAACCTTCACCTCCTTCAGTGATAGCTGTAGCGCAAAAAGCCGCCGAGCCACTGCCTACATTTACCACGCCTACGCCAACCCCTGCCGCCCCACAAGAATCCGACGCGAACCACAAGGCCGCCATTGTTGGCTATGGTAATCAACTGACAGCGGAAATGTCGAAAAACCAGAACTATCCCAAACGCGCAAAAGAAAAAAACTGGACCGGCAAAGGCAGGATTTTATTGAAATATGACCCGAAGTCTAAGAAATTCAGCTATGTCATCTCGCAAACCAGCGGCAGAGCCATTTTGGATGACGATGCTAAGCAAAACCTGCAAAATGCACTGAATTTAGTACCCCCTTCTGGGTTGGTCGCAGACATTCCGTTTGAAGTTGAAATCCCCTTTATCTACAGACTAGAAATCTCTCAATAATGCCGAAATCCCGCTCTCTTCGCGATTTGCTACTCGCTCATGAGCTGATTTTTTTGCTCTTAGTAATTTTGGCTGGAACAGCTGGCGGTTACGGTATCCATCTATGGCGTGTTGCTTCGAGTGAATCGGTGCGTATTAGCCAGCTCACCGAAGAAATCCAGCAAACACGTGGTGATTTGTATAGGCAAATGAAAGAGTTATTTGATGCCCAGTTTCTTGAGGATGACGAGGCCAAAGGTGAATACGAACGTTACACGGTGGGGATAGAACAGCATTTTCAGCAGCTCTTACATCTAGCGAAAGGGAGAGATGAGTTATCCGCCATCACTAATATGCGCGCGGCTTATGGTGAGTTTTTAGCACAAACGCAGGACTTGTTTAATCACGTACTTCCGCCCGATGCAGTGCATCAAACTGACTTAAAAAAGAAGCTTAACGGAGAACTTGAATTAAAGGTGCTGCACCAGTATGAAAGTGTCACTCATCACGCTGAAAATCTACTAGCGCACAAACAAGAACAGGTGCGCCGTAACCTTTACTTAGCTGACCGAGCAGCGACGATTATCCTCGCCATACCCATGCTACTGGGAATCGCATTACTCCTATTTTCCCGCACCTTTTTACAACGTGCCATTGCCCGTCCCATCGCCGCTGTATTACGCGCGACGCAGGAAATCAGCACTGGCAAACTTCAACACCGTGCCCCAGAAATAGGTACCGTGGAACTCGCCCAGCTAGGACTCGCCATCAACCGCATGGCTGACGATTTGACACACAGCCAAGAAGCTTTGATCAAAAGTGAAAAGCAAGCGGCACAGGGAGCATTGGTGCCAGTGCTGGCGCACAACATCCGCAATCCACTCGCAAGCATACGTGCCACCGCCCAAGTGGCCGATGATCCCGGGCTGGATGCCAATACCCGCCAATCGCTGAGCGACATCATTGCCACTGTAGACAGGCTGGAGCGCTGGACTGGAGCGCTGCTCACCTATCTGCATCCGCTCAAACCACAAATCTCTACCACCACACTACGTACGCTAGCAGATGGCGCGCTGTCTTTACTGCAAACCAAACTCAAAGAAAAAAATATCAAGACCAACATCGCTGGATGGGCTGACATTTCACTCAAAGCTGACGTACATTTGATGGAGCAGGCGATTTACAATCTACTGCTGAATGCCATTGATGCCTCACCACACACCTCCATAATCGAAGTGATGGGCGCGAAGCACATGGAATTTGTGTCCTTGCAGATCACCGACCAAGGTAGTGGAATACAATTCACGCCGGAAAATACCACTAAAAATAATGCACTCACCCCTGGACCGACCACCAAAAAACTGGGTACGGGTTTAGGTATTCCGTTTGCGTTCAAGGTGTGTGAGGCACACCATGGCACTCTTGCTTTCAAAATTGGAGAGAATGGTGGCACGACCGTAACAATGTCATTTAATACTACGTAAATGCTTGCGTTAGGCGCAAATTTTCACAACAATGATGGTGTTAATTATTCTTAAGTCAGTTTGTTAAATGCTCAACCAAGTTATCCAAGATTTCTCCCTCCCCGCAACCAGTGGTAAGACCTTTCAGCTATCTGAATATCAAGGAAAAAATATCGTACTGTATTTTTATCCTAAGGACGCAACCCCGGGTTGCACCACCGAAGGCCAGCAATTTCGTGACACTTACAGCGCGTTTCAAACTGCCAACACCGAGATTTTTGGCATCTCGCGCGATAGTTTGAAGTCGCACGAGAGCTTCAAAGCCAAATTCAGTTTTCCTTTTGAATTGCTCAGTGATAGCGAAGAATTGGCCTGTAATTTATTCAAAGTCATCAAGATGAAGAATATGTATGGTAAACAGGTGCGTGGCATAGAACGCAGCACTTTTTTGATTGATGCCACAGGAAAGCTGCGCCAAGAATGGCGAGCCGTTAAAGTTGCCAACCATGTTGAAACGGTATTAGTCGCAGCACAAGCCCTTTAATTTTTGAGAACCTTTCGGATTTAGTCAATGGCAAAAAAATCAGCGTCGCCCACCAAGCTTTTCGTTCTGGATACCAATGTGATGATGCATGACCCTTCGAGCTTATTTCGCTTTGAAGAACATGACGTTTATTTACCTATGGTGACGCTGGAAGAACTGGATAACAGCAAAAAAGGCATGACCGAAGTGGCGCGTAATGCGCGTCAGGCCAGTCGATTTATTGAGGAAGTAATTGGTACCAGTCTCGCCAATCTCGAGCAAGGCTGCCCGCTGGCCAAAAATGGCAACCAATTCAGTAGCGGGCGACTGTTTTTACAGACCAGCGTTACCAGCCTAGACTTGCCCATGCTAGCTGGCAGCAAGGCCGACAACCAGATTCTGGGGGTGGTGGCGCAACTGCAAAAATCCTTTCCTACTCGCCAAGTCATTCTGGTCAGTAAAGACATCAACATTCGCATCAAAGCTCGTGCCTTGGGCATTCCAGCCGAGGACTACTTTAACGACAAGGTGCTTGAAGACACCGACTTGCTGTATACCGGCACCAAAGATTTACCGCAGGATTTCTGGGACAAGCACAGCAAGGAGATGGAGTCTTGGCAAGAGGCAGGCCGCATGTTTTATCGCGTATCGGGCCCTTTGTGCGAATCTATGTTGGTGAATCAATTCGTCTATTATGAGTTTGAAGCGCCGTTTTACGCTATTGTGCGGAGTCAGGAAGGCAACAGCGCAGTCCTAGAAGTACTCAAAGATTACACCCAACAAAAACACAATGTGTGGGGCATCACCGCGCGCAATCGTGAGCAGAGCTTTGCGCTCAATCTGCTGATGAATCCCGATATTGATTTCGTTACCTTGCTGGGTCAAGCGGGTACAGGCAAGACACTGCTAACTTTAGCCGCAGCACTGACTCAGACTTTGGATAAAAAAATCTATAGCGAGATTATCGTGACCCGCGTCACGGTTCCGGTGGGCGAGGATATAGGCTTTCTGCCCGGTACCGAAGAAGAAAAAATGAACCCTTGGATGGGCGCATTGGAAGACAATCTGGACGTGCTGAATAAGACCGACGAAGAGAGTGGTGACTGGGGACGCGCCGCTACGCAAGATTTGATACGCACCCGCATCAAAGTCAAATCCATGAACTTTATGCGCGGCCGAACTTTTTTGCATAAATTCCTCATCATAGACGAAGCGCAAAACCTAACCCCAAAACAGATGAAAACCCTCATTACCCGTGCCGGACCTGGTACCAAGGTGGTTTGCCTAGGCAACATTGCGCAAATTGATACGCCTTACCTGACTGAGGGCAGCTCAGGTCTCACTTATGTCGTGGATCGCTTCAAAGGCTGGCCGCATAGCGGACACATCACGCTGATGCGTGGCGAGCGTTCACGTTTGGCAGATTTTGCTGCCGAGATTTTATAAGCTGTGAATCGCGGCTTTTACACCATCCTCGCGGCACAGTTCCTCTCCGCCTTGGCTGACAACGCGCTGCTGTTTGCCGCCATTGCACTGTTACAAGAAATCTCTGCCCCCGCTTGGCATACGCCTTTGCTACAGATGTTTTTCATCATCGCCTATATCGTATTGGCACCTTTTGTCGGCTCATTCGCCGATGCCCTGCCCAAAGGGCGCGTGATGTTTATTTCCAACGCCATCAAATTTGGCGGCTGCCTAGCCATGTGGGCAGGCTTGGAACCTCTGTATGCATATGGCATAGTGGGTATCGGGGCGGCAGCTTATTCCCCGGCGAAATATGGGATTTTAACGGAGCTTCTGCCACCAGAATTGTTGGTAAAAGCCAATGGATGGATGGAAGGCACTACGGTCGCCGCGATTATTTTGGGTGCCATAGTAGGCGGCCAACTGGCCAGCATCAGTCCCCACGTTGCCTTGCTCGCTATCGTGGGGCTGTATTTAGCAGCCGCTGGATTTAATCTGTACATCCCCAAGCTGGCCATAGATCACAAGGTGGCAGAACGTAATCCATTCTATTTAATACGCGATTTCTGGGTCTCTTTCACCACCTTGTGGTGCGACGAACAAGGCCAAGTCTCATTGGCTGTTACCACGCTGTTCTGGGGCGCAGGGGCTACTATGCGCCTAGTCGTCATAGCTTGGGCAGCGGCAGCGTTCAATTTTGGCTTGGAACATGCCACGCAGCTGACTGCCACCGTTGCTCTTGGGATAGCCTTTGGTGCAGTATTCGCCGCACGTTACGTCAAGCTTGAGGAGTCGGTGAAAGTGTTGCCTGCGGGCATTGCCATGGGCGTACTGGTGATGAGTATGGTATTTTTACGCGACTGGCATATCGCCGCGCTGATATTATTTTTGGTGGGTGCGCTTTCCGGCTATTTTGTAGTGCCTCTCAACGCACTGTTACAACACCGCGGGCATTTGTTGATTGGCGCTGGCCACTCTATCGCAGTACAAAATTTTAATGAGAACATCGGTATCTTGATGATGACGGCACTTTATACGCTAATGGTCAGAGTAGAATTACCGGTTTTCTGGACAGTGGTCATGTTTGGTGCATTTGTGAGCCTGACCATGACCGGGATCTATCTGCGCTACCGTAAACTAATGTAACTTGATGTGCGGCTCGGTACGACGCGTGATCATGCGTGCGATGGTGTCTAGAATCACTTTTCCCAAGCCGTGAAGGGCGTAAAGATGCATCTTGTACAGCGATCTATACATGATAGCGGCAAACGTCCCCTGGATAAACAATGCCCCTCCAGTTAAACCACCCATCAGATTACCTACCGTGCTGTACTTGCCCAAATTAACCAAAGAACCAAAATCGCGGTACTTGTATTCTGGTAAAGACTTACCCTTCAACTTACGCTGAATAGATTTGTACACCAGCGTTGCCTGTTGATGCGCGGCTTGCGCGCGTGGTGGAACCAATGCACCCTCTCCTTGCTCCGGCCAAGCGCACGCTGCACAATCGCCCAGCGCATAGATATTATCGTCATACGTAGTTTGCAATGTAGGTTTGACGACCAACTGATTGGCGCGATTCACTTCTAAATCCATATCTTTAAGTACCTCTGGCGCTTTGATGCCTGCTGCCCAGACCACCAACCCTGCGGGGATTAAACGTCCGCTTTGCATGTGTACCCCTTGTTCGTCCACATAGGTAACACGCTCATTTAATTCCAGTGCGATATGAAGTTTTTCAAGCTGACGCTGTACTTCAAACGAAATAGATTCTGGCAATCCCGGCAATATGCGTGCAGCAGCCTCAACTACGCTCAGCTTTACATTGCTATCAGGATCTATCCTGTCCAAACCGTATGCTGCAAGTTCGCGCGTGGTATTGTGCAATTCTGCGGCCAATTCTATGCCGGTGGCACCGCCGCCAATAATGGCGACATTCAGCTGGTGCGCACCCACAGCGGCTTCTTGCACTTGTGCGCGGATACACATGTCTATCAACTTGTGGTGGAACATGCTGGCTTGCTCTTGGGTATCCAGCGTGATGCAATGCTCTGCCACACCGGGCACGCCAAAATCGTTGGAAACACTGCCCAAGGCGATTATGAGCGTGTCGTAAGGGAGGATTCTACGCGGGATGAGCTCCTGCCCTGCATCGTCCAAGGTAGGTGCCAGAAATATTTCACGTGCATTTCTATTAAGGCCTTCCATCGCGCCTAAACGAAAACGGAAATGATGCCAGTGCGCCTGCGCCATATAGTCGAGCTCATGACGATCAATATCCATACTGCCCGCAGCAATTTCATGCAGCAAGGGCTTCCACACGTGCGTTTTGGTTTTGTCCACCAAAGTCACCATGGCTTTGCCACGCTTGCCCAGCGTATTTCCCAAACGCGTTACCAGCTCTAGGCCACCGGCCCCGCCGCCGACCACTACAATTTTATGTAGAGATTCAGTATTTTTATCAGTAGTCATTCAGTCTGTAACTTATTTCCTGTTATCAGTAGCGCAAACCAAAAAAATAAGAAAGCGGTCATCGCTCACACAATGACCGCTAACTTGCATTGCCTACCTGCGTTATTTTAACCAGGTTTTCTCACCATCGCCTTTATATTCGGTACGAATATAAGCAATCACCTTCAAAATATCATCCGTGGATAAGCCGTCACCGGTGTGGTCTGGAAGCTGAACATGCCAGATAAACATGGTACCGCCTGAAGTTCCAGGAGTACCTCCAGCGATAGTCTCAAACATACCCTTATCAGTAGCGTTCTTTGCATAAACCCATTTTTGGTCAAACGCGCCTTGGCCACCCTGAGTATTCTTGCTCAAAGAAGGTGCCATAATGCCTTCCAACTTGCCGCCGTGGCAACCCATGCAGTTATTAAAAGTAAATACTTTTCTACCCGCTTTTGCTGCCTCAGCATCTGCAGCATAAGCTTTGGTGTATGGATTTACGCAAGTTGCGAGAAATTCTTTCGCTTGCGGCGTATCTTTATCGGTTACCTTTATGGCTAAAGGGCTATTATCTTTAGTAGAGACTAGCTTGCACTCACCAGAAGCGCTCGCTGATTTGTTTTCACCCCCCGCAACAGAACCTTCGCCGCCTTTGCCACAAGCAGTGAGTGCGGCGAGTACCAGAGTCAATACGATGAATTTGATGTATTGCATATTATTTTCCCTTAAAAATTAGCTTTAAGCTTTATGAAGTCTTGTCCACAAACAAGAAAGCGGCCATTGCTCGCACAATGACCGCTTGCCTAATTATATCTACCAGCGTTATTTCAACCAAGTCTTTTCGCCATCACCTTTGTATTCACTACGAATATAAGCAATCAGCTTTAATATCTCATCTGTGGTTAAACCGTCACCTGTGTGGTCTGGCAACTGATTGTGCCAGATAAACATAGTGCCACCGGAAACCCCAGGAGTACCACCCGCGATGGTTTCGAACATGCCCTTATCAGTAGCATTCTTGGCATACACAAATTTCGTATCGTATGCGCCTTGGCCACCAAATTTACTCAGCGACGGTGCCATAATCCCTTCTAACTTACCACCGTGGCAACCTGAGCAGCCGTTATAGCCAAATAGCTTTTTGCCTCCAGGTTTAATCAGCGATGGATCTTTTGCATAAGCTTTTGTATAAGGGTTAACACATGTTTCCAGAAACTCTTTTGCTTCTGCGCTATCGGTATCGGTAGCCTTAATGACCAACGGACTACCATCTTTGGTGGATTCTAGTTTGCATTCTGCAGCAGCATTGCCACTGAACACCATTGCGCCACTTATCACCAAGGCTGACAAAATCAACCGAGCCTGCACTAATTTGTTACTAATCATGTCCTCTCCTCGTTTTTGGGTTACTTCACATAATAAGCGGCTCAATGAACCACTATTTCACAACGAACTACCACCAGCTTGGTTGACAAGCTGGTGTCCGTTATTCAGTTTTTGGAATAGCTTCCCCACGTGATTCGTGTTGATCTTTTTTATAGACCTTCTCAACACTGTCATCCTCAACTACGGGCACATGTGGAATTCCATAATCATCCAGAATCTTCAAAATATCGGCTTGATGGCGGTCAAGTGCACCTTGAATCATCGCCATGCGCTCCTTGTCTTTCTTGCGTACCGCTATTGAGATATTCCAGAACTCCTTACCTTTTGCATTCTTATTTTCATACTCTGGAATTTGCACAACGGTCAGGGGAATTTTTGCTTGCTTCGCATAATAACCCCCGATAGGACCCCACACAATCGCCACATCAATGTCACCCTTAACCAAGTCATCAATCAAAAAACTGGCGGGCAAATTCAAATCACGCTGCATACGATAGGGCCTTGAATTTTCCATTAAGCCATGGTCAGACAATGGTCGTGTTGCTGGGCTTTCCTGAATAATGCCAATGAGGCCTTTGTGTAAATCTTGGGAATCCCAATCCTTGATGTCGTAGCCACTGTCTTTTCTGAACACAAAGACATGCCCAGAACGATAATAGGGTTTAGACGTAAGCAAGGCATCATTATCTGAAGTAGTACTCATGATTACATCACAACGATGCGCATTCAGCGTATTGCGGATGAACCCCATACGGTCAAACCAAAACTGATAAGTCAATTTCTTACCTAAGTCTTTTGCTATCAATTCTGCAATTTTATTTTCAAAACCTTCTCGCTCTTTGTTGGAATACGGCATATTGGCCGGATCGGCACACACCTTGAATTCTGTTGGATCGTCAGCACGCGTAGCTTCACCGCCACGCCCAGAATTAATATCAAATTCCAGTCCATCTTCAGCAAATGCCACGTTCACCGTGAGCAACAGCAGCAACAGAGTTACATTCAGTTTTTTTAACATTGTCATTCCTTCGTCGTTAATGAGTCGCACATTTACCCAGCACATATAAAAAGCACCCCGCCGAAGCGGGGTGCTTGTGTGACACACTAACTTACGGTTAGTTCTGCTACTTGTAGTCTTGCGACTTCAAATTACAGAGAGAACACGGTCAGTGCACCGCCGCCAGGAGCAGCGTTGTACTTCGTCAGTTCTGCATAACCGCCAGCAGCGCCAAGAGCGTCTGTTGGGTTAGTCATACCAAGGTTCATCGCCACGCCAGCCCAACCGCCGATACCGGACAGTACGCCAACGTGTTGTTTACCTTTGTGACCATAGGTGAATGCATTGCCGATAACACCGGAACCTACTTGGAACTTCCACAGTTCCTTACCGGAATTAGCGTCAAGAGCCTTCAGCCAACGATCCAGAGTGCCGTAGAACACCAGATCGGAAGCGGTGGTCAGAGCACCACCCCAAGCGGAGAATTTCTCCTTGTTGTACCACTTGGCCTTGTTGGTCATAGGATCATAAGCAGCAAAGCCGCCCATTACGCCGTCAGGACCAGGGAACATGGTCAGAGTAGCACCCACCCAAGGTTGGCCAGCCGTATACTTGGACTCAACTGGTTCGTAGGTCATACAAACGTGGTTCAGTGGGCTGTATACCAGGCCGGTACGTGGGGAGTAAGCAGCAGGCTGCTGATCCTTGGTACCCAATGCTGCTGGGCAAACACCCTTGGCATTGTAGTCTTGGTGAGTAGAAGCGGTGCCCACTTTTTGTGGAATACCAGTCTTCATATCAACGCCGGTTGCCCAGTTCACGAAGGAGTGTACTTTCTCAGCAGCAACCAAGGAACCGTTGCCAGCATTGAAGGTGTACGCAAAACCGTTACGGTCATGGTGCCAAGCATAGGTCTTGCCACCCTTGTCGAACAGAATCACTTCGTTGATGCCGTCATAGTCCCACTCATCGTGAGGGGTCATTTGATAGCCCCATTTTGCAACGCCAGTGTCGAGGTCACGAGCGAAAATGGTCATGGACCACTTGTTGTCGCCAGGACGTACGTCTGGGTTCCAAACGGATGGGTTACCGGTACCGTAGTAAACCAAGTTGGTACGTGCATCATATGGCCACCAGCCCCATGTAGAGCCGCCACCATGTTGCCAACCGTCCTTCACTGCTTGTGGCTTGAGCCAGGTCACCACGCCAAGATCCTTAACTGGGAACTTGAGTTGGTCTTTGGTCAGCGCCTTGAACGAACCACCTTGCTTGTTACCACCGTTTACATCTTCAAACGTGGTCAACGCACTGTAGTGTGGGTTAGCAGCATTAAAGTCAGAACCGATCAGAACTTCGCTGTCTGGACCAGTACTGTATGCCTTCCATGCCAAGGAGCCGTCCTTCAGGTTGTAAGCAGCCAAGAAGCAGCGAACACCGAATTCAGCACCGGAACAACCGGTCAGCACTTTGTCCTTACGGATTTGAGGAGCATTGGTGTTGGTAGCGCCAACCTTAGGATCGTTAACCTTAACGTCCCAAACTTTAGCACCGGTCTTAGCATCCAGAGCGATCAAAACACCATCGTTTTGTTGCAGCAGAATCTTACCATCGCCATAGCCCAGACCACGGTTCACGTTGTCGCAGCACAACACTGCTTGAACGGATGGGTCTTGTTTAGGGAAATAAGCCCAAACGATTTTTTGATTGTCGTTCAGGTCAAGTGCGTACACGTTGTTTGGGAACGCGGTGTGCACATACATCATGTTACCAACTACTACTGGGGAACCTTCGTGACCGCGGTTTACACCGGTAGCGAATGTCCAAGCAGCCTTCAGGTTCTTAACGTTGCCTTTATTGACTTGGCTCAGTTTGCTGTAAGCTTGGTTGGTGTAATCACCACGTGGGTCTGCCCAGTTGTTTGGATCTTTAATTGCAGCTTCTTGATCGGCAGCGGCCATTGCAACCATAGGCATTGCTACGGTCATACCAACTGCTACACCAAGAGCCAACTTGATTTTGCTAATCTCCATGTTGAATCTCCAAAGTAATTTACTAAGGTTTTAGAGTAAGCCAGTCTTTTATCTTTACTTACCCGCTAAGGGCGATAAAACAAAAATACCGACTCCGCAGCACCTAACATTAGGTGCAGCTTCGCGAATACTAGAGTAGTCGCAATATATTTGCAATACTACTTGCTCAATATTTTTTAATCGTGAAAATCTCTACCACGAGGCGATGCTATCATAGCCGCCGTAAACCTATGGTAACCATCAAAAATGCGAGTTTCATGTGACCACTGATCCCTTATTCCCACCCATAGAACCATATCACTCAGACCACCTTGAAGTATCACCGACTCATCAGCTCTACTATGAAGAGTGTGGTAACCCGCACGGACCGGCTGTAGTAGTACTGCACGGCGGACCTGGCAGTGGATGTAATCCCGGACAGAGCCGTTTTTTTGATCCTACCCATTACCGTATTGTGCTGTTTGATCAACGCGGCTGTGGGCGCAGCCTGCCCGCTGGCTGCGTAGAGGACAACAGCATCCAAGCGCTAGCCAACGACATGGAATTACTGCGTGAACATCTGGGTATCGCGCGCTGGTTAGTATTTGGTGGCTCCTGGGGCAGCACTTTGGCGCTATTTTATGCCACGCTTCATGCCGAAAAAATTACTGGCTTGCTGTTGCGCGGCATTTTTCTGACGCGCCCTTCCGAGATACGCTGGTTCTTATATGAAGTGGGGCGGATTTTTCCTGAAGCTTGGGTGCGCTTTGTGGAGCTCTTGGCCACCAACGAAATCACTGACATTCTGAGTGCCTATCATCAGCGCATCTTCAACGCGCCAGAAGCAGAACAACTCACCGCCGCACAAAGCTGGAATGCCTTTGAGAACGCCATCATGTATTTACGCCCACCCCAAACGTCCGCACCTTCTGCCCCTAATATCGCCACGATTGCGCGCCTCAGAGTGCATTTACACTACTTAATACACGATTGTTTTCTCGCTGATTCGCCGCTACTGCCCCAAGTGGAGAAATTCCGCCGCATCCCCGCCATCATCATTCATGGTCGCTACGATATGGTCTGCCCTATCCAAACTGCCTACGAGCTGCATCAAGCATGGCCAGAAGCTGATTTCCGCGTAATTGATGATGCCGGACATTCAGCCTCCGAACCCGGCATCGCTGCGGCATTGGTCGCTGCCACAGAACAATTTAAGAGCTTAGTTTGATGCCAATTAAAAAGATTCGCAAAGCCGCAGATGATGCTAAAGCCAAGCTGGAGCGCCATCGCTACAGCACGCCACAATTCGTCCTGCGCCAAGCCCTGAACGCATTCAGCCGCCACAACGGTTTTGGTCTATCGGCTTCGCTGTCTTTTTATGCTTTATTCGCGTTGATTCCCATGGCATTACTGATTTTCTTTTTGCTCAGCCATTTCGCGGTGTCTTCCAGCTACGCCATCGTCAAGCTCTCCATCTTAATTAGTCACCTGATGCCCAAATATAGCCATCGCATCATGATTGAGGTCTACAACATCTCCAAGCATGAAGCCATTTGGGGCGTTTTTGGCATGCTGGCGCTGCTGTGGGTCAGCACTCCTCTGGCGGGGGCTGTACGTAATGCTTTCTTCACCATCGCAGGCGTATCTGAACCGCGCTCATTCGCGCGCAGAAATATCGAAGACGTGTTTGGCGTGTTGGGCATACTCGCACTACTTTTTCTATTTTCGTTTAGTGGGTTGACGCTGGAAAAATCGCTAGATACTTTTCGAGACCTGCCCTGGCTATTTAGTCTGATGCAATGGTCAGGTTCACTGCTGGCAAGCGCACTGCTGATAACGCTACTTTCGCGCACCTTTTATCCGGGGGATGTGCGTTGGAGTCACCTGTTTATCGGTTCACTTGTCACCGCATCGCTGTGGAGTGCCATGCGCCCCGCCTTCAGCTTATTCCTGCTAATCAACCATTCTTACGGCGAAGTATTCGGCGGTATGAAAAACCTGTTTCTCTCCATCGGCTGGCTCTACTTCTGTTTCGCCGTACTACTGTTAGGTATCGAAATCATTGCCGCCCTGCACAAGCGTCAAGTATTGATGTTGCGAGGCTTGTTTATGCAAGCCCCGCCCGACACGGCGCTATACCACCAACGCTTGATGTCTCAGTTTGGTCGCGTCTATCAAAAAAAGGATATTGTATTTAGTACAGGAGAGAGTGACCGTGACATGTTTTTCGTGTTGTCAGGCAATGTCACCGTGCAACAAGGCACCAATACTATCCGAGAACTAAACGCAGGTGACTATTTTGGTGAAATGGCATTTCTCACTGGAGAGCGCCGTACGGCTGATGCCTACGTGGCTTCAGAAACCGCACATCTAGTGGTGATTAGCCCAGAGAATTTAGAAGCTCTATTATTGGAAGAACCCACGGTCAGCGTGAGCTTCTTACGCAAAATGGCGATACGCCTGCAAGACGCGACCTTAGGGAAACCTTTAGCCTAAGTGCATTTTGTGTCGTAGCGGATCAAGCTCACAGACTTGTGGGCGCAATTGTAGCCTAGCACTTCGTAAGCAGTTTCAAAAGCGGTGAACTCAGCAGAACTGGCATTACGTGCTTTCAGGGCGTTGCAGATTTGTACCAGTAAACATCGGTCGGGTTGAGCTTTAGCTCATCGCGCACCGTGCACACATTGGTCTGGACAAAATAGACTTGCCACAAAACCTGCCCTGCAAGCAGCAATGCGGATAATGACACCAAGTACTGCGCCATAAAATGGCTTACACTTCTGGAACAGGTAAACCTAGCTTTTGCAAAGGCAAGTAACCAAAATAATATTGGCATCCTACCGAAATAATGTAATCCAGTGAGTCTTTATAACTTGGATTTCTGAACCACTCAGACAACACATAAATGTATTCAACCTCTACATTTAATTGTGAAAATAGCTTTTTATACTGTTTCTTTTTGAAGTCACAAGTTTGCAGTTTCTCATCTACAGAACCCCCAATATTCTGAAACTTAACTTCAATTACAAAAAGCGTATTGTTATGTATTACATATTTATTTTTCAAAATGATTTTCTTCAATTACACCAGTACCTATAAGGTTTTGCATTTCTTGAGGACTAGCAAGAAAGCACTTATACAAGATTTGCTGAAGTAAGATAGCATCCTCTTTGAAGTCAATTTTTAATGCCCATTCATCACTGATGCGGGTTGAAATAGCGATAGCCCAGTCATGTAGTTCTTTATCATTCATAAAGTCAGAGACGCAATCTTCCCCAATAAAGTATCGCGCAATCTAAATTTCGTGCCATCATCAGCAAAATGAGCCATCCGGTGATGATGAGCGCATAAAACCGATAAATTCCATAGAGCATCTTCACCGCCTTCACATAAAGGGATTACGTGATGCACTTCTATGTAACGTGAACCATCTGGTTTATTGAAGCTATTGGTACAACCCTCACATAAACATAAATCACCAAAATGATTTAGTGCCAACTTAACCCATCCTCTATTACGCGCAAAAGTTTCGACTAGGTATTCACGTTTTTCTGGTACAGAAGCTAAAACTTCTCCAATTTTATTGTCTTCAACCTCATCCTTTAAAATCAGGAAATTTTTAAGTGTGTAAGTACCTCGGTTATCAGCGAAAGATAACAAATCATCATTGCGTAAGAACTGTAATTGCTGGCGCACTTTGTCTTGCCAGTGTTTATTTGTTGGTCGAAAAGACTGGAGTGTTTCTGAGTGGGTTGAGATAAAATCTTGAAGCGTAAATGTTCTTAGGCCATTTTTTTCACAATGGTTTATGACTAGGTCATGGATAAAGCTTTTCCAAGTAATTGAGGAAATAATAGCCAAAGGATTTACCTCAATTCCAAACCTCGTGATTTATCCAAATTACCTTTATCTACTTTTACCATTTTCCCAGCATGGCAAGTAATCCCACCATCTGACAAAAAATATGGCGGATCAGCAAAAATCATATCAAATTTGCCGTCTGGAAACTTGGCTATGAGTTGATCCATAAACTCCAAGCAATTGGCTTGATACAGCCAAATTCCGCGCTTGTCATCACGATAAAATAGCTTATTTGGCGATAACTCAGTTTCTCTAACGACCAAACCAGAAAACGGGTCATCTCCAATAACTATTTTTTCATCAATCACTGGATATTCAAGATTCATACGATTTTTCGATCTTAACTATGTCTTAAAAGCAGAAATGAGATTTCATTATAACCGCTGATCAACAAGCTCTTTTAAGGATTAACGGCCTAGGAAAAACCCTAAGCCGTTGATTGATATGGTGGGCCCCCTCGGAGTTGAACCGAGCACCAACGGATTATGAGTCCGCTGCTCTAACCAGGCATGAGCTAGGGGCCCAAAAACTATGTGGCAACTAGTCGTTACCGTTTTCCAGAAAGCTCCGCAGCTTATCCGAACGCGTGGGATGACGCAGTTTACGCAAGGCTTTGGCTTCAATCTGGCGAATACGCTCACGCGTTACGTCAAACTGTTTGCCGACTTCTTCCAAAGTATGGTCGGTGTTCATCTCGATGCCAAAACGCATACGCAGCACCTTGGCCTCA
>JANYIK010000002.1 GCA_025362115.1 Methylophilaceae bacterium | reverse complement strand
CGGCATCCGTCCCAGCGTGGATACGCGCGAGCCGGATGTGCGACTCCACGCCTACCTCACCTTTGACGAATGCCAGTTTTATGTGGATACCTCTGGCGCGGCGCTGTATCAGCGTGGTCACCGGCAAGCCAGCGTAGATGCGCCTTTGCGCGAAAATCTGGCTGCTGGCATTTTGAAACTCAGCGGTTGGCAGGCTGGTATGCCGCTATTAGACCCCATGTGCGGCAGCGGCACGTTTTTGATCGAAGCTGCACTCATGGCGCTGGATATTGCGCCGGGATTGAAGCGCAGTTTTGGTTTTGAGAAACTGAAAAATTTTGATGCTAAAGCCTGGGATGTTTTACGGTTGGCGGCGCAGAAGCGCGTTAAACCGGCCTCTCCGATGCCGCTGTTCGGCAGCGACGTGGATTTTAGATCGGTCCGGGCAGCGCGCCAAAATCTGGAAGCGGCGGGGCTTTCCAATGTGGTGCAGATACAGGAAATGAACATCCTGCAAGTCGCGGCGCCGTTATTGAAAGAAGGCGTAACCGGCACGCTGTTGACCAATCCACCTTACGGCGAGCGCATCGGCGATGGCGACGAGCTGGCAGATTTGTATCCGCAGCTGGCCTCGGCCTTAAAAGCCAATTTTGCCGGATGGAATGCGTTTTTCCTGACCAGCGATTTGCGTATGCCCAAGTTGATGCGCTTGTCGCCTTCAAGGAAAACGCCGTTGTTCAATGGTCCGCTGGAGTGCCGTCTGTTTGAGTTCCGTATGGTGGCGGGCAGCAACCGTAAGGCAGGGAAGGGTGATGAGTAAAGGGGGAAGGGGAGTAAAGGGGGAAGGGTTAGACCGGCTTGAAGCGTTGCGTGACCGCCTGCGGGAATTCGTGCGCGAGCGCGATTGGGAGCAGTTTCATTCACCCAAAAATCTGGCGATGGCGATGATAGTAGAAGCCGCCGAGCTGGTAGAACATTTCCAGTGGGCAACTGAACAAGAAAGCCGTGAATTAAGCGCTGAGAAACGTGAGCGGGTAGCGCATGAACTCGCCGATACGTTTGTGTACTTGCTGAGAATTGCAGACGTGTTGGAGATAGACCTCATTGATGCTGCCAACGCCAAGATAGACCTCAATGCCAAGAAGTATCCGGTGGAAAAAGTGCGTGGCAGTAACGCCAAATATACCGAGTATCAGTAGCGTGTTACAATGTAACACGCCTAATAGAGGAGATGTTGATGAGTGCTACTTTAACGATACGCATTGACGATGCGCTTGAGCGCGAGCTTGGGCAATTAGCCGCTGCGACGCATCGCCCCAAAGGTGACATCGTGCGTGAAGCGCTGCGTCGTCAACTTGCTTTGGCACGTTTTCGGGCGGTGCGCGAGCAGCTCTTACCACTTGCTGAGCAAGGTGGCATGTTGACCGACGAGGATGTGTTCAAGGCTGTTTCGTGAGGGTGTTTCTTGACACTAATGTGCTGGTGAGCGCATTAGCGACGCGCGGTTTGTGTGCCGATTTGTACGAACGCTTGCTGACTGAGCATGAAGTCGTGATCGCTGAGCCAGTGGTGGCTGAGGTGTTGGATATTTTGCAGCGTAAGTTCAAAGCCGGTGCGGAGCTATTGGTAAAGGTTGAGGATGAGTTGCGTCTATTGGAAATCGTCCCGGCTCAAACGTCTGTACCCATCTTGCCTATTAAAGATTTGGATGACCCGTGGATTGTGGCTTGTGCATTAGTGGCAGAAATTGATTTTTTTGTCACGGGTGATACCGAGTTGCTCGACTTGGCAGAATGGCAGGGTTTGGTCATTATTTCCCCGCGTACTTGCTGGGATAGATTACGGCCTACTTAGCGCAATGGACGCAACATTAGAAGCACCCACTCCCAACTGCCTTGAATGCGTCCACTATTACATCACCTGGGACGTGCAATTCCCCTATGGCTGCCGTGCCATGAACTTCAAAAGCAAGCGCCAGCCCCATCTGGAGGTGCTGGAATCCAGCGGTGAACACTGCTTAAGATTTGAAAAGAAGGGTTAGTTATGGAATTTTGGGGAAAATCTTCGCACAGAATTTTTTGTGTGATATAGCAGAAAAAAGCAGCTTTACTATGAACGAGGAAGAGTTGCTTGACAGCCTTCTTCGCGACAAACATGCCGTTGACGCATTGGCGAAGCAACTAGGCATAAGCTAACGTCTAGAGGGTTTGGGAATGTATTTCACACCCGCTATCCCGGCAAAATCCTCGTCCTGCGTCCATAACGTGGCATCAACGCTGCGTGCGGTGGCGAGGATGCTGCTGTCTGCCATCGGCAGCTTGTGTTGGATAGATAATTCCGCAGCAGACAGCGCAAGATGGGCATCCAGCGTAACAACCTGGCCGCGTTGCATGATAGCCATGCAGTAGCGACCTTGTTGTTCGCCATGCTGTAACGCGATGCGTTTGAACACTTCAAACAAGGAAATGCTGGGAATCACCAGTTTGGCTAAGTCTTCAATAGCGGGTGCAAAAAAGTCAGCATTGGCGCTATCAGCAAAATATTCCAGCCAGCCACTCGAGTCCACCACGTTCATACCCGGTCATCCTCGCGTGGCACGTCAGTGTCAATGCCAGGACATATGCCTCGGTAGGTTTTCATGGGCTGTTCTGCAAACAGCATAATGTGGTCGCCGTAGGCAATCACCCGCATTTTCTGCCCAGGCGCAATGCCCATTCTTTTGCGTATTTCCAGCGGGATCACCACTTGGTACTTGGGCGAAACAGTCACGGCGTTCATGGTTTTTCCTTTCTTTTTAACGATCAGTTTATCGTTAAACGATATTGTGTTCGATACGTTATTCGTAGTCAATAAAAAACGGCGCTTTGTCGCCAAATTTGATTGGCATTTACGGTAAAATTGGAGCATGAATTCCCCGTCTTTTGTTCACCTGCGTTGCCACAGCGAATACTCCGTGGTGGATGGCATGGTGCGGATTGGCGACTACGTCAAGCGCGGCGCGGATGACCACATGCCGGCCTTGGCGCTGACAGATTTATCCAATCTTTTTGGCGCAATCAAGTTTTATAAAGCGGCGCGTGGCAAGGGCATCAAAGCTTTGATTGGTTGCGATTTCTGGTTGGAAAACTTAGCCAACCGCGAGCAGCCTTATCGCCTGTTGCTGTTGTGCCAAAACCATGCGGGCTATTTGCGGCTGTGCGATTGGATGACACGCAGCTTCACGCAGAATCAGCACCGTGGCCGTGCCGAGATTAAACGCATGTGGCTGGAGGAGGGAACGGACGGCTTGATTTTGCTCTCAGGCGCAATGCGGGGCGATGTGGGGCAGGCGTTGCTAACAGGCAACGATGCTACAGCCGCCAAGCTGGCGCAAGACTGGAGCGCCCTGTTCCCCAACCGTTTCTACATCGAATTGCAGCGCGTGGGGCAGGAACAGGAATCGCTATACGACGCAAAAGCGCTGCAACTCGCCGCAGAGCTGGGTTTGCCGCCCGTCGCTACGCATCCCGTGCAGTTCTTGGACGCGGATGATTTCAAAGCGCACGAGGCGCGGGTGTGCATCGCCGAGGGTTATGTGCTGGCGGATAAGCGTCGTCCCAAGTTGTTTACCGAGCAGCAGTATTTCAAAACGCAGGCCGAAATGAGCGCCCTGTTTGCCGATGTGCCTGAAGCGCTAACCAACAGTGTTGAAATCGCCAAGCGCTGCAATCTGGAACTTAACTTAGGCAAAAACTATCTGCCACAATTTCCTACTCCTAATAACGAAAGCTTGGACGACTACTTGCGTAGCCAAGCTTTACAAGGCCTGGAAGGCCGTTTGGCGGTGTTATATCCCGACGCTGCGGTTCGAGATGCCAAGCGCCCGGAATACGTGGCGCGGCTGGAGTTCGAGGCGGCGACTATCATCCAAATGGGTTTCCCCGGTTATTTTCTGATTGTTGCGGACTTTATCAATTGGGCCAAGCATAACGGTGTGCCGGTCGGTCCTGGTCGTGGTTCAGGCGCTGGATCTTTGGTGGCGTATAGCTTGGGGATTACTGATCTCGATCCGCTGCAATTCAATCTGCTGTTTGAGCGCTTTTTGAACCCGGAGCGGGTATCCATGCCCGACTTTGACATTGACTTTTGTCAGGAAGGCCGCGACCGTGTGATTGACTACGTGCGCGACAAGTATGGGCGGGAGGCCGTGGCGCAGATCGCCACCTTCGGTACCATGGCCGCCAAGGCCGTGATCCGTGACGTAGGCCGGGTGCTGGATTTGCCGTTCAACTTTGTGGATGGTATCGCCAAGCTGATTCCGCGTGAACTGGAGATGACGCTGGAGAAGGCGCTGGAGCAAGAGCCACAACTCAAAGAGCGGCGCGAAAAAGAAGAAGAAGTGAAGGAGTTGCTGGAACTGGCGCTGAGGCTGGAAGGCCTGGTTCGCAACGTCGGCACGCATGCTGGCGGGGTGCTGATTTCTCCGGGGAAAATCACCGACTACTCCCCCATGTACTGCCAGCAGGGCAGCAAGGCCACGGTGAGCCAGTACGACAAAGACGACGTGGAAGCCGTGGGGCTGGTGAAATTCGACTTTTTGGGTTTGCGTACCTTGACCATCCTCGATATGGCCGTAGATTGGGCGAATGAGCAGCGCGCGGCAAATAACGACCCCCCCATAGATTTGGCCACCTTGGCACTGGATGATCCCGACACCTACAAACTGCTGAAAAACGCCAATACCACTGCCGTGTTCCAGCTGGAATCTTCCGGCATGAAAGACATGCTAAAGCAGGCCAAACCGGACTGCTTTGGAGACATCATTGCGTTGGTGGCGCTGTATCGGCCTGGTCCTATGGATTTGATCCCCGATTTTTGCAAACGCAAAAACAAGGAGGTCACGGTTGAATATCCGCACCCCGCAGTTGAGCCGGTACTGAAAGAAACCTACGGCATCATGGTGTATCAGGAGCAGGTGATGCAGATGGCGCAGCTGGTGGGCGGTTATAGTTTGGGTGGTGCCGACCTGTTGCGCCGCGCCATGGGCAAGAAGAAGCAGGAAGAGATGGACGCGCAGCGTGCGGTGTTCATTGCCGGTGCACAGAAGGGCGGCACATCCGAGCATCAGGCCGGGCAATTGTTTGACCTGATAAAAAAGTTTGCAGGCTATGGCTTCAACAAATCACACGCCGCCGCTTATGCGCTGGTGGCGTATCACACTGCTTGGTTGAAGGCGCATTATCCTGCCGCGTTTATGGCAGCGACTTTGTCGGCAGACATGAACAATACTGACAACGTGCAAGTGTTTTTCAAAGATACCTTGGCTAATGGCGTGAAGGTGTTGCCGCCAGACATCAACCGTAGTGAATTCCGCTTTAAACCCGTAGACAAAAAGACGATTTTATACGGCTTGGGAGCAGTGAAAGGCACGGGTGAAGCGGCAATTAGCGTGATTTTGGCATCGCGTGAGCAGGATGGTGACTTTAAGGATTTATTCGACTTTTGCCGTCGTTTGGATTTACGTAAGGTGAATCGGCGCGTGGTGGAATCTTTAGTGCGCGCAGGGGCTTTTGATGCGATAGACACAAACCGTGCTGCGTTATTAGCCGCCGTGGGCGTGGCTATGGATGTGGGTAGTCAAGGTGATGGCAACGGGCAAGACAGTTTGTTTGGCGAATCCCATGACACTCCGCAACAGGCACTTCCCGTGGTGGTGGCATGGTCTGAGCGCGAGCAACTCATCCAAGAAAAAGCCGCGATGGGGTTTTATTTCAGCGGGCATCCGTTTAGTGCCTGGCGTAAGGATATTGCGACCTTTGTGAAGACGGAACTGGCGACCTTGAGCCCCAAAGAGCAACCGCAAATGCTGGCTGGTGTGGTGATGGCAACGCGTACTAAAATGACCGCACGCGGTAAAATGGCCTTTGTAAGCATAGACGACGGCACGGCGCAACTGGATGTTGCCGTGGGTAACGAGTTGTGGGCGCAGCAGCAGGCGTTGCTCAAGGAAGACCAATTGTTGATTGTGGAAGGTAAAGTCAGCAAAGATGACTACACAGGAGGCTTGCGTGTGAGTGCTAGGCGCTTGTTTGACCTTAGCACTGCCCGCACCGCCAACGCCCAGTTGCTTAAACTTTCGTGCAATGGCCAAGCTGATACAGCAAAGTTGCGGGAGTTGCTCAATCCTTATCGTCGTGCCGAGTCTTGCAGGGTATTACTCAACTACCACAATGGCCAGGCGACCTGCGAAATGGCCTTGCCTGACGAGTGGCGGGTGGAGTTGCGTGATGAGTTATTGGCGGGTTTACGTGGTTGGTTGGGCGATGACGGATTGAAAATCCTGTATCATTCTCAGTAAATTTAGCTTGTAACGGAACTCCCTTAATGAAAATCAGTTTTTTAGATTTTGAACAATCCATCGCTGAACTCGAGAATAAGATAGAGGATTTGCGTGGCGTAAATGATGATAAGGCGCTGGATATTTCACAAGAAATT
>JANYIK010000139.1 GCA_025362115.1 Methylophilaceae bacterium | reverse complement strand
GAACAAAACTCAAGTCTTGAAGCATGCACACCAATGTCCTTAAAGCTTCACCATCACGTGCCGCACGCAGCTGTAGTCTTCAATCGCGTACATGGACATATCCTTGCCGTAGCCTGATTTTTTCATGCCGCCATGCGGCATTTCCGAGACCAGCATGAAGTGGGTGTTAATCCAGGTACAGCCATATTGAAGTTGGCTAGCAGCTTGCATGCCTTTACTGATGTCTTTGGTCCACACAGAGCTGGCAAGGCCATAATCTGAGTCATTTGCCCAGTTCACTGCTGTTTCCACATCATCAAAGCGGGTGATGGAAACTACCGGTCCGAATACCTCCTTGCGCACGATTTCGTCGTTTTGCAGAGCGCCGGCGATCACCGTGGGCTGGTAGAAAAATCCGCGCCTGTCGTCCACTTTGCCGCCGGTGGTGATCTCGATGTGTTTTTGTTGCGTGGCGCGTTCCACAAAGCCCGCGACGCGGTTGCGCTGGCTTTCGGTGATGAGTGGGCCCATTTCCACGCCGTCGTCGTTCTGTTCACCGATCTTGATGCTGCTGACAGCGCTGGAGAGGTCTGCCACCAATTTTTCGTAGATTTTCTTGCCTGCATAGATACGGCAAGCAGCGGTGCAATCTTGCCCCGCGTTGTAATAACCAAAGCCGCGCACACCTGCCACGACTTCTTCCAGGTTGGCATCGTCGAACACGATGACCGGTGCCTTGCCGCCGAGTTCAAGATGGGTGCGTTTGAGGCTGTCACTGGCGGCTGCCAAGACCTTTTTACCGGTTGAAACGTCGCCGGTAATCGAAATCATTTGCACTTCTGGTTGACTGATCAAGGGTGCACCTACTGTTGCGCCACGCCCGGCGATGACGTTGACCACGCCTTTGGGAAAAATCTCGGCCAGGAGTTGCGCCAGCTTGAGCGAAGTCAGCGGTGTTTGCTCGGAGGGTTTCAACACTACAGTATTGCCCGCAGCCAAGGCGGGGCCTAGTTTCCACGCCGCCATCATCAGTGGATAGTTCCACGGCGCAATGGAGGCGACGACCCCCAATGGGTCGCGACGGATCATGCTGGTGTGGCCGGGCAAATATTCACCAGCGAGTGAGCCGGTCATGTTGCGAATCGCGCCTGCGAAGAAGCGGAACACGTCGGCCACGGCGGGTATTTCATCATTCAACGCTGCCAGATAGGGTTTGCCGCAGTTGAGAGATTCCAATTGGGCAAAGGTCTCTGCGTTGGCTTCTATAGCATCGGCAAGTTTAAGTAGCATGGTGGCACGGTCGCGCGGTGTGGTTTTTTTCCACGCCGGGAACGCCGCTGCCGCTGCGCTGACAGCTTGTTGCACCTGTTCTAGCGAGGCTTCCGGGATGGTGGTGAGCAGCTCACCTGTGGCGGGATTGATGATGTTTTCTGGGTTGCCCGCACCATTCACGAATTGGCCGTTGATGAGTAATTGCTGGGGGAAGTTATTCATTTTTCACCTTTCTTAACGTAAAATTTTTTTCAATCTGTCATTCTGGCGTAGGCCAGAATCTAGACAATTTTCTAACACGCGCAACACTCATCACCACGACAAATTTGGAGTTTGGCTGGATACCGGCCTCCGCCGGTATGACCGACCTCTAACGACTACTTCCTTCTACGGTTTCTGTGCCACGCGTCAAATAATACGCTGCAATAATCGGTAGCGCAGTAATCAGCATCACCATCATCGCCACCACGTTGGTAATCGCGGCATCGCGCGGTCTTGCCAGTTGATTGAGTAGCCAGATCGGTAGCGTGATTTCGTGTCCTGCGGTGAAAATGGTGACGATCAACTCATCAAATGACAGGGCAAACGCAAGCAAAGCCCCCGCCAGCAAGGCCGTAGCAAGTTGCGGCAGAATGACGTGGCGGAAGGTGGTAAAACCATCAGCACCTAAGTCCATAGAGGCTTCCACTAGGCTATGCGGCATGCGCCTGAAGCGTGCTACCACGTTGTTGTAGATCATGACCACGCAAAAGGTGGCGTGGCTGACAACGATGGTCCAAAACCCGGGAGTGATGGCTAGCATACTCATGGCAGAGAGCAGGGAGATGCCGGTGATGATACCGGGTAAAGCGATAGGCAGAATCAGCATGGTGGTGATGGCTTCTTTGCCGAAAAAATTACGACGGTACAAGGCCGCGGCTGCCATTACACCCATGATGAGCGCCAGCAATGTGGCAACGCTGGCGACTTTGAGCGAAAGCGCGATGGCGGTGATCACATCGTCTCGTGCCAGGGCTTCATGAAACCAGCGCAGGGTGAATGTGGCTTTTTCACCATCACCCGCGAGGAAGGCGTTGATGAGGATGACGGCGATGGGGAAATGCAGGAACGCCAAGCCGCCATAGGCCAGTGTTTTGAGCCAGAATGGGGATTTAGACAAGGTTTCCTCCCGTCATTCCGGCGCAGGCCGGAATCCAGCCAAAAATCAACGAAGTACAGTGATGCCATGTCATCCGCATTGGGCTGAACTGGATTCCGGCCTGCGCCGGAATGACGATATGCATTGGGGGTTGGTGTTTACAAAGCATCGAAAGCTCCCGCGCGTTTCGCCATTTTCAAGTAAATTGCAATCAACACGATAGGCACCACGGTAAACGCAGCTGCTAGCGGCATATTGCCCACCGAGCCTTGCATGGTATAGACCATATTGCCAATGTAGAGCCCGCTAGGGCCAATGAGTTGCGGGATGATGTAATCGCCAAGTGTGAGTGAAAAAGTGAAAATAGAACCCGCTATCACGCCGGGAAATACCAGCGGGAATAGAATTTTGCGAAAAGTCTGTCCTGGCCTTGCCCCCAAATCGCTAGAAGCCTGTAGCAGGTTGGATGGCACGCGTTCCAGCGCCGCTTGTATCGGCAAGATCATGAAAGGAAGCCACAAATAGGTAAACACAATAAACCGCCCAAGGTTGGAGGTCGCCAGTGTGTTGCCGCCGATGATGGGTAGTTGTAACACTTGATTGAGTCCGTTGGTTAATCCCAAGTGGTTGATGAACCAATACAATATCCCTTGTTGCGACAAAATAACCGTCCATGCATACGCCTTTACAATGTAGCTCGCCCACATCGGCAGCATGACCCCTACATAAAAGCAGCCGCGTTCACGCGGCGTGGCATAGCGTGTCATGTAATAAGCAATAGGGAAGGCGATTGCTGCGCAGGCCAGTGTGACGGAGATCGCCATGCCCAAGGTGCGCAAGATGATGTCGAGATTGGTGGCATCGAACAAGCTGCGATAATTTTCCAGCGTAAATTCGGGCGAAACCGACATGCTGAAGCTATCAAATGTGTAAAAACTTTGCCAAAGCAGGGCGAATAACGAGCCTAGGTAAGCTACGCCGAACCATAGCAGGGGCGGGGTGAGCAGCAGGAAAAGAAATAAATTGTTGTTACGGTAAAGGGTATTGGCGAGCGGGCGAAGTGCTAACGTTGACATGGGAGCTACGCCGTTTCCAGCATCACCATATGAGTTTTCGACCAGCACAGGCTTAGATTTTTGCCTATTTCCGGTAATTGCGCGTCGGGTTGTTCAGTATTTGAAACAACCATGGCTATGCTTTGGCCGCTAACATCAACCTCAATCTTACTGGTCGCGCCGTGGTATTGAATGTCTGCCACCACGCCATTTACCGAAACCTCGCCCGTCCCATCCATGCGGATATGTTCCGGGCGTATGGAGAACGGCTGCCGATCACCGACAATGAGTTGAGCCAAATCACCGCTCACCACATTGGCGGTGCCGACAAAATCGGCAACAAAGCTTGTTTTTGGCTGGGTGTAAAGATTGCGCGGGGTGTCTACTTGTTCAATTCTTCCGCGATTGAACACAGCTACGCGATCCGACATGGCAAGCGCTTCGCCCTGATCATGTGTGACGTAGATGAAGGTAATGCCCAGCTTTTTATGCAGAGTTTTGAGCTCCATCTGCATTTTTTCTCGCAGTTTCAAATCCAGAGCACCAAGTGGTTCATCCAGCAGCAATACGCGTGGGCGATTAACCAATGCTCGCGCCAAGGCCACACGCTGGCGTTGCCCACCGGAGAGTTCACTGGGTTTGCGCTGCCCGTATTCGGCAAGCGCGACCAAGGCCAAAGCATCTTCAGCACGTTTCATACATTCAATGTTAGCCACGTCTTTGACGCGCAGGCCATAAGCCACATTTTCCAGTACGTTCATGTGCGGGAATAGCGCGTAGTCTTGAAACACGGTGTTGACTTCACGTTCGTAAGGAGGGGTATTGGCGACTTCTTTACCAAAAATCTTGATGCTACCCGATGTGGGTTGCTCAAAACCTGCAATCAGACGAAGGCAAGTGGTTTTGCCAGAACCGCTGGGGCCTAGCATAGAGAAGAACTCGCCTTCAGCAATCGCGATGGAGACGCTGTCTACGGCCTTAACGCTACCATAATGGCGGCTGACAGATGAAAACTCAACGGCGATGGTCATGAGATTTAACAGGTTTTTTCTAGGAAGTTAACGTGCCATAAACTCAAAATTGCGTTTTCCGTTCGTCCTGAGTATTTTCCGTCCATCCTTCGATAAACCGCGCTTTGCGCGGCACTCAGGACGAACGGAAAATGTATCGAAGGATGAGCGAAAAACGGCTCGGGGCCGGAACAGAAGAGGCGCTAAATTACCGCCCACCCATAATCGCAATATAGTCGCTCGTCCAGCGGCTATAAGGTACGCAGCCTTCTTTGAGCGAACATTTTGCTTCTGGCGTTCTCCAGAACTTAATCTCGGTAAATTTGGCAAAGCCGTTGTCAGAACAGAAGTCGCTACCACCCGGTGCTTTGGCTTTACAAGCTTCTGGCACGGCAGGGTTAGAACCGAACCATTCTGCTACGCCTGATTGTGTACCGGCGCTCAACGAATGCTCAAGCCACTTGTAGGCGCAGTTAGGGTGTGCAGCTTTAGTTGCCATCATGGTGGTATCTGCCCAGCCTGTTGCGCCTTCAGTGGGGATAGTGGAGGCGATAGGTTGTTTCTCACCTTTGAGTGTGTTGACTTGATATGGCCATGTACCGGAGGCCACCACGCCTTCTTTCTTGAAATCAGTCATTTGCACGGTGACATCATGCCAGTAACGGTGAGCCAAGGTCTTTTGCTGGCGCAGTAATTTCAATACTGCGGCGTATTGTTTTTCGTTCAGTTCATACGGATCTTTAATGCCGAGTGAGGGGTCTTTTTTCATCAAGTAAAGTGCGGCATCAGCAATGTAGATTGGACCGTCATAGGCTTGAATGCGACCTTTGTTAGGCTTGCCATCAGGCAAGTTTTGCGGTTCAAATACGACACCCCAAGTGGTAGGTGCAGTTTTGAACGTGCTGGTGTTGTACATCAACACGTTAGGTCCCCATTGGTATGGCACGCCAAAGTGCTTGCCACCCACGGTATGCCAGGGGGCATTTTGCAGGCGGCTGTCAACGTTTTTCCATGAAGGAACGAGCGCAGTATTGATTTCTTGTACTTTTTTACCGGCTACCAAGCGCAGGCTGGCATCGCCAGAGGCGGTTACCAAATCATAACCCCCCTTATTCATTAACGACACCATTTCGTCGGAAGTCGCGGCGGTTTTTACGTTAACTTTACAGCCACTATCTTTTTCGAAGTTCGTTACCCAATCGTACTTTTTGTCGGACGAGCCGTTTTCTAAATAACCAGGCCAGGCAATCACATCAAGCTTACCTTCGCTCTTGCCGATAGCGGTGGGTGGTGCGGCA
The DNA here is from genome assembly GCA_025362115.1 of Methylophilaceae bacterium. Lineage (GTDB taxonomy): Bacteria > Pseudomonadota > Gammaproteobacteria > Burkholderiales > Methylophilaceae > CAILHX01. The sequence goes on along the minus strand of JANYIK010000139.1, from coordinate 3,933 downwards.
TGAGCCGTGCAAACGGCGGCGGCGGATAAGGCGATTAAGAGTTTTTTGATGCTGGGGGATGTCATGGGTTCAACTCCTTAAAAGTGTTAATACATTCAAAGGCTGCACTATAAATTCCTCTGTCATATTGAATAGAGGGTGCAGGTAAGATTGCCTGCGTTACATAATCTTAACGATTATTTTCCTTAATTGGTCATGCAACAAGAGCCAATTATAAAATTTTATTAGAGCCAATTTCCGACTCTTTGCTGTTCCTGCTGATGAATACTACACCTACCAACACCAACGTTGCACCTAGCAGTTGCATAGATGAAATCTGCTCACCCAAAAAAACGTGCGCAAGGTAAATGGTAAATACCGGACCTATTGAACCTATGAGTGAAGTATTGGCAGAGCCAATCAGACGCATTCCGGCCGATAGCATGAATACTGGTAGCACAGTTGAGAGTAGCGCCATGGCGATTGCCAAATGGTATACCGCGTTGGGTTGATGCAGAGCACTCATCGGGTGAGTGAGCCCAAATTGCAGCAGGCTGGCAAAACTGGCAATCAACATGGCCTGCGCTGTGAATCGCTTAACTCCAATACGCGGTATAACGTGCCCAGCGCCAACGAGATAGATAGCATAAAACATGGCACTGGCGAATACCAGTCCGACTCCTAAACCAAAATTGGTTTGTGGGGTGATGTCATGCATAAACACCAGTGTGATGCCTAAGTAACTCAACAGCATGGCTACGATAACTTTGCCGCCTAATGCTTTTTTATACAGCCAAGCCGACAGTAGTACGGTCATCGTAGGGTATAAAAATTGAATCATGCGTTCCAGACTGGCAGAGATGCTTTGCAAGCCAAGGAAGTCAAGGTAATTAAAGAGATAATAAGCGGTGCTAAGAGCGATGATAGCGCTCCAGTCTTGACCAGATAATTTCTTTTGTCGTTGACGTTCCCAGCAGAGCATTACCACAAAGAACGGTAGCGAAAACCCCATACGTAAGGCTAGTAATGTAACGGAATCTACACCATAGCCGAAAGCCGATTTGATAAAGATGGATTTCAGCGAAAAACCTATCGCTGCTATTGCCGCACAGGCTATTCCCAAGGCTGCGTTGCGGCTATTCATGTGATTCAGTGTCATTTAGGGGCAGGGCGAACCCTTCTTTCACCTCCTCCATCACCATATAGCTACGAGATTCTTGCGCGCCGGGCAGGGTGAGCAAGATGTCACCCAGAAGTGTGCGGTAGTCAGCCATTTGCGCGATACGCGCTTTGATGAGGTAATCAAAATCACCAGAGACCAGGTGGCATTCCAGCACGCTGGGTAGTTTCAGAATTTCTTGCTTGAATTTACTGAAAATCGCACCAGACTTGGTGGACAGTTTGAGTTCCACAAACACCAGCAGCGACAAATCCAGCGCTTTGGGGTCGAGCCGCGCATGATAGCCGAGAATCACGCCTTCTTTCTCAAGGCGCTTTACCCGCTCGCCGCAGGGCGTGACAGAAAGCCCGACTTTTTCGGCCAATTCGGTGATGGGAATGCGTGCATCATCTTGCAGTACAGACAGAATTTTGATGTCTATACGGTCCAGCTCTCGAACGGCGTGAGTGCGGATACGCATGATGCCTCCTATTTTTAGATAAAAACTAGCATAAATTTATAAAAATTAGTGATACATAATAACTAATCATATTAAATTAGTGAACTAGGCATGTAAATTAAAAATAAACTGCAATTGTAAATTACTCAAGGAAGCATCATGCGCGTACTGGTGTTAGGTTCTGGGGTTGTCGGTGTCACAAGTGCTTATTATCTGGCGAAGCAAGGTGTTGAAGTGACGGTGATAGATCGCCAGCCAGCGCCTGGGCTTGAGACCAGTTTTGCCAATGCAGGTCAAATTTCACCGGGATATGCCGCGCCTTGGGCAGCACCAGGCGTGCCGATGAAGGCGCTGAAGTGGTTGTTTCAACGCCATGCGCCGTTGGCAATTAAATCGGATTTGACACTTTGGCAGATTCAATGGACGCTCAAACTACTGCGAAACTGTACTGCTAAGCGTTACGACATTAACAAAGAACGCATGGTGCGTTTGGCAGAATATAGCCGTGACTGCATTCGTGAGCTGCGTGCGAGTACCGGTATCAGCTATGAAGGCCGCACACAAGGCACATTACAGGTGTTCCGCACACAAAAACAGCTGGATGCAGAAGCAAAGGATATTGCAGTTTTAAGCCGCATGGGAGTGCCATTCGAGCATCTTGATCCGGACGGTTGCGCCCGTGTAGAACCGGCGTTAGCCTTGGTGAAAGAGCAATTACTGGGTGGGCTGAGATTACCCGGTGATGAAACGGGCGACTGCCAGCTATTCACTACCAATTTAGCGAAAGAGGCACAAAAGCTAGGCGTGAAGTTTCGCCAGGATGTGACGATCAATCGCTTAATCACCAACAACAGCAAGTTGACCGGCGTAGAGATCAGCACCGATGCTGGCATTGAGACCTTACAGGCAGATCAATATGTTGTCGCTCTTGGCAGCTACACTCGCGCCCTGATGCAGGGCATGGGATTGCAAATACCGGTATATCCGGTCAAAGGATATTCATTGACGGTACCCGTGCTTGATTCGGCTGCCGCGCCTATTTCTACGGTGATGGATGAAACTTACAAAGTGGCCATCACACGTTTTGATGATCGCATTCGCGTCGGTGGAATGGCGGAGCTGGCAGGTTTTGATCTTAGCTTGAATCCGCGTCGTCGCGAAACATTGGAAATGGTGCTGAATGGCTTATTTCCTAACGGGGGTGACGTATCAAAATCCCTGTTTTGGACAGGACTGCGCCCAATGACACCGGATGGCACTCCGATTATAGGCAAGGCATCAACCACCTATAACAACGTATGGCTCAACACGGGTCATGGCACGCTAGGCTGGACCATGGCTTGCGGATCCGGTCAGGTGCTGGCGGATTTGATGGCAAATCAACCCACGGCGATAAGATGCGACGATTTGAATCTCAGCCGTTACAATAAGGCATATAGTAGTCTTCAATTAAAGCACCAGTTAATCAGCGCCCAATAAAACATGAGCCGCCCAGCCGTAGCCCACATCCGCTTGGATGCGTTTCGCCATAATTACCGTGTTGCCAAGCAGCATCATGGTGGCAAGGCGCTGGCGGTCATCAAAGCCAATGGTTACGGACATGGTGCAGTGTGGTGCGCCCAAGCGTTAGAGAACGAAGCAGATGGCTTTGCCGTGGCGGCGATAGAGGAGGCCTTAGAACTAAGGCAGGCGGGCATCAAGAACCCGATTTTGCTGTTAGAAGGTTTTTTTGAAGCCGCAGAATTGCCAGTCATCGTGGCGCAGGATTTATGGATCGTCATCCATCATCTGTGGCAGTTAGAAGTCTTGTTATCTGGCAAGCTCGAACAACCGCTGCAGGTTTGGTTGAAGATGGATAGCGGCATGCATAGAGTGGGTTTGGCTCCATCTGAGTACGCAACGGCTTATGAGCGCTTGAGCAAACATCCCAATGTAGCCAAGATTGTGTTGATGAGCCATTTTGCTAATGCGGACAACCTAAGCTCATCCCATACCAGCCAGCAGATTGCGGTTTTTCAACAAACCATCAAAGATATCAAGCAAGCAACAGTCAGTCTTGCCAATTCTGCCGCCATTCTGGGGTGGAAAAGCGCGCATAGCGACTGGGCAAGGCCGGGCATCATGCTCTACGGCGCAGACCCTTTGTTTCAGCCAGAGACTCCATTGCGCGCAGTGATGCAACTGACTTCACGCATCATTTCGATACGAAAAATCGCTAAGGGCGAATCTATAGGCTATGGCAGTATTTTCACCGCCGAGCGCGACACCACGGTAGGTGTGGTGGCGTGCGGCTATGCTGATGGTTATCCTAGAGCGGCGATTGACGCACCTGCGG
>JANYIK010000075.1 GCA_025362115.1 Methylophilaceae bacterium | reverse complement strand
GGCACCGACAGATCCAGCATGCGAACCTCAGCGCTGGGAGCCGCCACTTGTGGATTGAATAAGGCCGCCACATCTGCGGAATACAGGATTCTAGGCTCGATGTCTTCGAGTTGCGGGCGTATCCTTTTGTAAGCATAGGGTGGGGACAATTTATCAGCTCCAACTTGCCCGGAATTTCAAACTACCGGGACCGCAGTGAATCAGGGCGTAATTTCATCACGAACACCCGGCTATAGATAGTAAATATTTCACCAAATACCACAGTGTACCGTACTATTTCTAAACCAAAATTATTTAGCCTGAACCGCCTTAGAAGTAACGGGAGCATTGGGTTTTGGGCTTAGCTTGAGCGCACCAGATGGCGGCGGATCAAAAGGGTCAGCAGGTTTAGCCACCGTTGATTTGGGAGGATCGGGCAATTCGGCCTTGCATCGCACGCCAGATGGCAGCGAAAGGTCATCGTTGGGAATCTCGGCTCGGATACGAAAGGTATTGCTTGCGCCATCAATCAGCTTGTCTACCAATATCACTTTAGCGTCCACAGGCTGGGCATTAGGCAATTCCGGCGTGACGCTCAACATCATATCGGTATTCAACATGCCGTAAAGCACCACCGGCACCACCATTTCTACTCGCAACGGGTTTATTTTGGCGACCTTGAACAAAGCTTTTTCTTCCACCCGTTCCCCCGGTGACACGTAACGCTCGGCGATGATGCCATCTATCGGTGAACGGATGGAGCGCAAACCAAGCTGGGCGCGCGCTAATCCTAGCTCGCCACTGGCCACATCTAACTGCTCACGCGCCAAAAGCAACTTCTGTTCGGCGATGGTGGTTTCCGCCACGGATTTATCCAGTGCCTGTTGCGAGATGAATTTTTTACCCACCAGATCTTCGCTACGCTTTTGCGTAATACGCGCCAGTTTCAGATTCGCCTCTGCGGTACGCACATCGGCCTCAGCCTTGGCACGCGTATTGGCCACATTGACCGAGGCACGCTCCACATCGGCACGCAAAGTAGCCAGCACCTGTCCTTTACGCACTTTAGAGCCGCGATCCACTTCGACGGTAGCGATAATGCCCACCACCGGACTGCCTATCTCAGCCAAGCGTTCAGGCTCAAACAGACAGCCCAGAGGCTGGGCTGCCAACACTACCTCACAGGGCAATAACCCTGCAAAAACCAAGGCAAATAACCGTATGTTTCGCATCAGATTTATATTGCTTTTTCTGCACATGAGAAAATCATACCAGATAACTTGCGGGCTTGAACGCGAAAATCGTCGCAGAGGCTTGAAAATGTTGAAAATTACTTTGTGGTGCCGGGAGGGGGACTCGAACCCCCACACCTTGCGGCGGCGGATTTTGAGTCCGCTGCGTCTACCAATTCCGCCATCCCGGCATTAGGAGGGGCTTAAAAGAGGCGGTATTATAGCGAAACTTAACCCATCATGTTGACTCAAGACTTCGATTTTTTTCTCCCAGAGCGGCTCATCGCCCAATTTCCGGCCAAAGAGCGCAATGCCAGCCGCTTATTGCAAGTGGATGGCGGCACGTTCACAGATAGTGCTTTCCAGAATCTGCCGGATTTGCTTAAACCCAATGACTTGCTCATTTTCAACGACACCCGTGTCATCAAAGCGCGGCTGTGGGGCAAGAAGCATTCTGGAGGGCAGGTTGAAGCGCTGGTTGAACGCATTTTAGGCACGTACGAGGCGCTTGCCTTGATTCGCGCCTCCAAGGCTCCCAAGGTGGGCAGCCGCTTGGTTTTTGCAGAGCGCATAGAAGCCGAGGTCATCGCACGCCAAGATGATTTATTTCAGCTCCGCTTTGACGGCGATGTGGCGCAAATCCTTGATCAGTATGGCGCACTGCCCTTGCCGCCCTACATCCAGCACGCGCCGGAAAAACTGGACGAGGAGCGCTACCAAACCGTGTATGCGCGGAACCCCGGCGCAGTCGCCGCGCCCACCGCCGGGCTGCATTTTGATGATGCCATGCTGACCATGCTGCAACAACGCGGTATCCAGGTTGCCTATTTGACTTTGCATGTTGGCGCAGGGACTTTTCAGCCAGTGCGCGTGGAAAGCATCGCTGAACACCGTATACATAGCGAGCGCTATCACATCCCGCAAGCGACCATTGATGCTATTCGACAGGCACGACAACGTGGCGGCAAAATCACTGCAGTGGGAACGACTGCACTAAGAGCACTGGAATCAGCAGCACGAGATGGTGAGTTGCGAGCAGGCAGCGGAGAAACCGACATATTCATCACGCCAGGATTTGAGTTTCAGGTAGTAGAAAGGCTGTTGACCAACTTTCACCTGCCCAAAAGTACTTTGTTAATGCTGGTGTCAGCGTTTGGCGGCATGGAAAACTTACGCCTTGCCTACCAGCACGCAGTTGAGCAAGAGTATCGGTTTTTCAGCTATGGTGACGCAATGTTGATAGAAAGTCAGTAAAGCTTGTTCAGTAGGTAGGTCGCGCCTTCGACGATTCCTGATGGCGCTACCGGCTGGGGCTTGGGCTGAGCCAACAACTCTTCAAGCACGCCTAGAAAATCTCCCTCCTCTAATGCTTGCCGCTGTACTTTGCGGCACAGCCCATGCGTTTCCAGCCAAGCAATCAGATGCGGCTCTTCCGGCCAGTCTTCACGCGCTACATATAACGCCGGTATCCCATTACAGCCAGCTTCAGCAAAGCTACCGTAGCCCGGCTTGCAGAGCAGTACGTCACAACTTGCCAGCACGTCAACAAACTCCATTTGCAGTGACTCTAGAACTTTCACATCCGTGCGCTCTACTTGCCAATCGGCTTGAACCAACCAGCGCACACCCTCCATGTAAGGCCAACACTCTACGGCCAAGCGTAAAGCCATTCCCCCCATGCTCACCAGCACCAATTTTTCCTGTGCACGCAACCCTAACTTGGCATTGATTTCAGGCCGACGGTTAGCTCCTACCTTTGCGACGGGCGCTATGCTAGTTACGTTCGCCAAATCATTCATGGGCATAGCTGGCGTGATGCGCAAAAAGTTATCGGCAGCCGCATAAGCGGCTCGCATTTGCGCCAAGATTTCCGCCGCTCCCTCCATCTTGCCGCAATAGCTGGCAAAGATATCTGCCCAATTCAGCGAGCTCATGGCGGCACAGGGAATTCCCAACTGTTTGGCGGCCACCAAGGGCAGGTACGCCACGTTGCTCAGCACAAAATCCGGTTGCAATGCGGCAATTTTCTCGGCCTCTTGCGCCACGCGAGCATCCCAATCGCTATGCCATTGCTGATATTGCGCCAAGCTTTCCACGGGCAGTACGTCCAAGGCAGAAGCCATGACCATACCAAAATCGGCGGCCTCATTGATATGCAAAAACTCACCTGAAATCCGCGCTTGCAGTTGCTGCAACGGTGCTGCCGAACAAACTGTCAA